>CAZGAM010000001.1:0-5763 GCA_964523685.1 uncultured Oscillospiraceae bacterium
GTGTTCGCGAAGAAAGTCAATCTGAGCAACAAACCAAGCGTGGACGAGGTAGACCAAAAGGTAGTAAGAACAAGCCAAAGCCCTTGGTGCCACCACCCAAAAGGCCATGGGGACAGCTAAGGAAAAATCCGATACCGCCCAGTAAAAAATTGATCTTTTTAATAATCGAATATTTTATAAAATTGTACCGAAAACCGAGGAAATCACAATGTGAGGAGCTGAAAAATTCCGGGCCTTTTCAGCGAGAGAGGTTTCCCGATTTGCAGGCTGTATAAAATAGTATATAGGCAGGGAGGCAAAAGGATGAAGTGTTGGAGATGTGGTGCAGGGGTTGCCAAAGATGCTGTTGTCTGCAAAAGATGCGGAGCAAACCAGACACGGAACAGTCCTGTCAGTGAAATTGGAAAGGAGCTGAGGAAACAGTACGATCAGTATGACGCAGACACGATCTTGGGTAAGGATGAAAAAATAATTTTGGATGCTTTGAGCAGGAAGAAAGTTTCATCAGATATCTGTGCCCAGTTCCGCAGCGCCATACAGGCAGGCTTGGGAAAGAGCTACCTGAAACAGATCCGAGTGTCCGGGCTGCCCGACAGGGATTTTTACAAAAGTATCCATTTCAAACTGATGAATAATACAGATTTGAGCGAAGAATCGATTAATCAGCTGATCGCGTGGTTTGATGAGATGATCGGCTGGTCTGAAGTAGAGCGGAAAATAAAAACAGGTGCGGTCTTTGCTACGAAGAAAGAAGAGCAGCACAATGCATACGTTAGAATCTTCAATGGCCGTGGGAATGATCATATTCTGAGTGAGGAAGAAGTGCAGAACTGCCGTAAAGCGGCGGAGCAGGGAGATGGGAAAGCCCAGAATGCATATGGGGAACTCCTCAGGAAAGGCAACGGCATAGGTGTGGTGGAAAATGCAAGAGAAGCAGCGAAGTGGTTTAAAAAATCGGCGAAGCAGGGGAATATAGATGCACAGACCAACCTGGGAACCTGCTACAGAGATGGGTATGGTGTAGAGCAGAATTATAAAGAAGCGGCAATGTGGTACCGTAAAGCAGCAGACCGGGGCGGTGTCAGCGCACAAAATAGTTTGGGTTGTTGTTATATGCTTGGTTGGGGTGTAGATATTGATAAAGCAAAAGCGTTCCAATACTTTCGTCGGGCGGCGGATCAGGGACACTTAGGTGCTATGCGCAATGTTGCTGTATGTTATCAATCTGGCAGCGGCGTGGCCATGGATAAAACCGAAGCCATGAAATGGTATATCAAAGCAGCAGAAAGCGGAGACACAGATTCACAATGGCTATTAGGGCGTGAACTGATGAGTGACGCTAAATCAATGAATGATGTAAAAAAAGCAGTGACATGGTTCCACAAAGCAGCACAGCTTGGAAATGAGAATGGCCAATACTATATGGGATTATGTTGCGAGTCCGGGATAGTAGTAGAAAAAGATCTTTCACAGGCAGCAAAGTGGTTTAAAAAGGCCGCAGAGCAGGGGCTTGCGTCGGCTCAGTACGAGCTGGGGACCTGCTATTTGCAGGGGCTTGGTGTGAAGAAAGACAAAGAGAAAGCGGAGAAGTGGCTTAGACGGGCAGCAGAACAGGGAGATGAGGATGCACTGAAAAGAATGAAACAGCTGCATTAGAGTTTCCCTGCCTGCCTGAGATGACACAAGTTACAGGGCAAGAGAGAAACCTGATCATGTGCGGGGAAACGCATGGAAGGCAGGCAGGAGATCCCACATAAAAAACACGAGGGAAGTTGGGATTTCTGGATGGATGATACGATCTATTTAATGGGGCGAAATTATCGGCAGGTAGAAGAATTGCCGGAAGTCGGTACTAAAGAAACATTCATTCTCTGCGAAGATGAAGAGGGAGTGCGGAAGATTTGTGCAAAGTCTGTCTGGGAGGATGCGAAGAAAAGAACTGTTTACTCCGCGAGAGTGAATCACGCAAGCAGCACACGGGAGAAAATTTCTCTGTTTATGGAGCTTTTTCATGGGCGGGAGGATGTCTACGCGAAACGATATCGCAATAGTAAAACGAAAAAAGAAGGTTATACACCTGCGTGCCGGAATGATTTTGTGTATGGCGTCTGTGACCATAGGAAATACAAGTGTCCGGAATGTCCCAATCGTGTGTTCTTACCCCTGACCAGAGAGGTTATTCGCGAACATTTGCTTGGAAGAGACCAATTCTGCCGTGATGTCGTAGGAGTTTATCCTCTGCTGAAGGATGATACTACCTGGTTTCTCAGTGTCGATTTTGACGATGCCGATTGGCAAAAGGATGTTGCTGCCTATTGTGATCAGGCGAAGGAGGTGGGACTGTCTCCAGCGGTGGAGCGTTCACGCTCCGGTTCCGGAGCCCATGTGTGGTTTTTCTTTGAAAGGCCTGTGCCGGCTACCATGGCCAGAAATTTGGGCAGTGGTCTGTTGACAAAAGCGATGGAACAACGGCATGAGCTGAGTTTCCGATCCTACGATCGTTTCTTTCCCAATCAGAATACCCTTCCCAAAGGCGGCTTTGGAAATCTGATAGCCCTTCCTTTTCAGGGGAAGGCTCGGGAAAAGCAGAACAGCCTTTTCGTGGATGAACATTTTGTACCCTATCCGGACCAATGGGCATATCTTTCCGGGGTACCCAAAATACCATGGGATCAGCTGGAGCGCCTTGCGGCGGTTCTCTGTAAGCAAAGCGATGTCGGTCCACTGGCGGATGTCGCGGACGAGACAGAGACAGAGACAGCTAAGCCATGGGAGAGAAAAAAGCCGGAAAACAGGCCGCTTTCCACAGCTGATTTTCCGACCGTTGTAAAATTGACGTTATCTGACAGGTTGTATATTGAAAAACGGGGGATTTCACAGGCCGCTCTCAACCGATTCAAGAGGTTTGCCGCTTTTCGCAATCCTGAGTTCTATAAAGCCCAGGCAATGCGCCTGTCGGTTTATAATAAACCGAGAATTATCTCGTGTGGGGAAGAAACAAAGGAATATCAGATCCTTCCGCGCGGTTGCCTCTCTTCCGTGACAAAGGCAATAGAGGAAGCGGGGGCGGCATACGCTGTAGAAGACAGGCGGTGCGAGGGCAAAAGTATAAAGGTCCACTTTACAGGACAGCTCCGAGAAGAGCAACAGCCGGCTGCAGACGCACTGCTCGCCCACGAAACGGGAGTACTGTCCGCTGCTACAGCCTTTGGGAAAACCGTCATTGCAGCCTATCTTATCGGACAACGGCAGGTCAACACCCTGATACTCGTGCATTCCAGTGCTCTGATGATGCAGTGGAAAGAAGCGCTGGAGCAGTTTCTCCTCATTGAAGAAGAACTGCCGGAGCAGACAGGCAAACGAAAGAAAAATCGTTCGCTGATAGGGCAGCTGGGCAGCGGCAAAAACAGCCTGAATGGGATTGTGGATGTTGCGATCATGCAATCGATGTTTGAGGGCGAGGAGAAAACCGTCAAGTCTTTCGCAGCCGATTATGGTATGGTAATCTGTGATGAATGTCATCACGTGGCGGCTGTTTCCTTTGAAAAAGTGCTTCGGTCTGTGAAAGCAAAATATGTGTATGGCCTGTCCGCAACTCCTACAAGGCAGGACGGACATCATCCGATTATTTTTATGCAGTGCGGGCCCATCCGATATCTGGTGGATGCCAGGTCCCAAGCGGAAAAACGTGCATTTACCCACTTCGTGATTCCCAGGATCACGAAGACCCGGCTGGCAGATGTCAGTGAAATACAGGATATCTATGCAGCTCTGGTAAAAAATGAACTGCGGAACAATTTGATTGTCCAGGACGTGGTCAGGGCTGTGAAGACGGGGCGGACGCCGATCCTTTTGACCGAGCGCAGGGAGCATGCCGCTCTGATGGCAGAAGCCCTCCAGGGAAGCGTGCAGCATCTGCTTCTCCTTGTGGGGAGCGTTTCCGCGAAGGAAAAACGGGAAAAACTGGAGCAGCTGAAATCGGTTCCTCCGGGTGAGTCTTTGGCAGTTGTCGCTACCGGCGCCTATGTAGGAGAAGGGTTCGATGAGCCGCGTTTGGACACCTTGTTTTTGACCATGCCCATCTCCTGGAAAGGAAAGGTGGCGCAGTATGTGGGAAGGCTGCATCGAAATTATGCGGGAAAATCAGATGTTCGGGTCTACGATTATGTAGATTTACATGTTCCGCCGTTGGAACGGATGTATCGGAAACGGCTAAAGGAATATATCGCGCTGGGATATCAGGTGCTCAGCGGGGACGAGGATGCCTCTCCGGGAATGGTATATACAGGGGAGACCTATGCGCAGACTTTTTATGAGGATATAGCCGGTGCCGGACGCAGTATTGTTATTGCCGGACCTGCGGTGAGCGCAGTCCGCAAAAGCAGCGTCATCCAAAAGCTGAAGTCTGCTTTGGATCGGTGCAAGATCACCATCATTACCAAACCGCCGGAGGAGTATCCTGCAGGACGGCAGAATAGCGTGAAGGGTATCCTCCGGCAGTGGGAAGAATCCGGTTTTGCTGTCCTGTACCGGGACGGTCTGACACAGCAGTTTGCGGTTTTCGATGAGAGTATAGTATGGTACGGAGGCATAAACTATATGAGTTATGCCAAAGGAGAGGATAACGCAATCCGAATGGAAAGTCAGGACCTGGCAGGAGAACTTTTAACGGAATATGCGATGGGGACAGAGAGACAGGATATGAAACAGATCAGTCTTTTCGATATGGACTGATGGCATCTGGCCGCCTCTTCAAACGGATTTCCTCCGGAGAAGGAAGTGAAGACGAAAGCCGCCGCGGGGTAGGCGGCTTTCCTCACAGTATCCCTGTTACGGCTGTCCGGAACGGATAGAACGTCCCAAGGCGAGTTGTTTCCATTTTCCGCTGTGATATCGGGCAGCCATCAAAACGGTGCGCAGCAGTTGATCGGCAACCAAGGCGATCCAGGCGCCCCAGAGACCCAGATGGAATACATTTACCAGCAGCATGCAGAGAATGGCGCGTACTCCCAGCACGGTAATGGCCATCACTTCGGCCGGGAAGCGGGTATCGCCCGCTCCGCGCAGGCCGCCGGCCACAATGAACTGGTCTGCCTGGAAAGGCTGACTGGCTGCCAGCAGGATAAGAATGGGGGCACCCATATCAATGATTTCCGGTGAGTTTTTGAATAGGCTGATGATCTCCCGATTGAAGAAAATCATGAGAGCCATCAGGAAAAAAGACGACAGGATACCGAGATTTCTCGTCTTTCTCATATAGACAGCCGCCATATCAAATCGACGTTTGCCTATGGACTGTCCCATGAGCGTTGTGGCAGCTGTGGCGAAGGCCTGTCCCATCATAAAGGTGAGGCTCTGTATATTCATGCAAACCTGATGGGTCGCATATATCGTATCGCCCAAACCGGTAACAGTGCGGGTATAAATGATGATTCCGGCACGGAGAAAAAGCTGCTCCATCATGGAGGGTACGCCGATGCCTACTACGCGGCTCATGAGACGCTTATCGAACACGAAGCGCTCTTTTAGATCAAGATACACATAGTGTTTTTTTCGGAGAGAGACGGTCATGGCGATGCAGAAAGCGGCTGTCTGACCAATGATCGTGGCCCAGGAGGCGCCTGCAACGCCCATTTTGGGCACCCCGAAGTGGCCGTATATCATCACATAATTGAAGAACAGGTTGATGACATTGGAGAGCGTGTTATAAATCATGGGTGTTTTGGTGTCTCCAATTCCCCGCAATGCCGCCGTCACAGTAAT
>CAZGAM010000001.1:5773-39206 GCA_964523685.1 uncultured Oscillospiraceae bacterium
GAATGAAGCCGTAGAGCTGGATGTTGAGATATTGTACACCCTGATCAAGCGTTTCCTGACTGATGCCGGAGCCGCCCATAAAACGAATCATAGGTTCACAGAAAAAGAGACCTATCACCATAAAGAGTATGGCCATAAAAAAGTTCAGCACCATGGCGTGTTTGAATACACGGTTGGCGTCATCTCGGTCCTGTTGGCCCCTGAAACGGGCAATTAAAGCCGTCGCGCCTACATTCATGGCCTGAATCATGGTCATGAGCAGAAATTTAGGCTGGGTAGCCAGTCCAACCGCAGCCAGGGCCATGATGCCCTCCTGACCAGGCAGACGCCCTACCATGATCTGATCAGCCATGCTGGTCAGTTGGGTGAGAACCAGTTCCACCAGACTGGGAAGGGCGATAAGAATAACATCCCGATACAGCCTCTTTGGCTGGATGCCTGCAGGGATGGGTACCCTGCCAACCCGTCCCGTTGCGTAGGGATCGTTTTCCGGACCATAGGGAAGGTCGTCCAGAGCGGTATAGACAGTTTTCCCCTCTATTTTTTTCTTGTTGTTCATCCGATTGCAGCTCCTTTTGAGCCATGGCGGACATTCTAGGGATGATAGGATGAGGGACCAATGGTTGATATTTCGAATTATAATTTTAGAGCGGGTTTCTTTCTCTGTCAATAGGTTATTTGAACACAATGGTGCATCACTCTGAGAAAATATGGCAAATCTAAAATACATGATCCGCTGCGTGTATGTATGTGCACGGAGTATAACCTAATAGTTTCAGTGACTTTGAATTTTGATTTATTTGAAAATCAGAGAGTCGTAATTTCATCATTTGCACAGAAATTTTGTATAGATTAACAAAAAATAGTAGGGAAATGCAGGGGGATTCTATGGAGCCTGCCGTATAAAAAGAGCTTTTATTTATCGAAATGGGAAAAATTGACATTTCTGGGACGAGAAAATTTCGGAAGCCTTAGAAAGTTTGTTCGCAGACGGTGCTTCTCCAGGAGTGCTTGCCAAAAGCCGACTGCCGGCTATAAAAAACCGCGGTCCCTGCTTGTTTGAGAGGCTGCCGGATGCTTTTCAGGCAAGCGAACCATAGAAAGAGGGGACGCAAGAGCCGGGGAAAGCCGGTTGGAGCATGGCCCTAGAACAGACAAAGCACATACAGGCGCGGCGGGTTCTCTGCAAGGAAGGCATGGCATATACGTCGAAATGACGGGCCTCTGCAGTGAGTTATAAAGCAGATAATCGGGTAGGAGGCTAGCCCTGAATGGGCCAGCAGCCTACCCAATCCGTATGTTATGACATAATTTCATTTTTCTGTGAATCCCGCTGCCGTCATCGGAGGTTCCGACCTTCAAGGGGTTACTGAAATGCTGCGATGACCTCAATTTCGCAGAGAACTTTCTTAGGCAGATCCTTTACCGCGACACAAGAACGGGCAGGGTTGCTGGTAAAATAAGAACCGTAGACCTCGTTAAAGGCACTGAAATCGGCCATGTCAGCCAGATAACAGGTCGTTTTTACCACATTTTCGAAAGTTAGTTCATTGGCTTCCAAAATGGCTTTCACATTTTGGCAGGCTCGGTCAGCCTGCTCTCCTATCGTTTTTCCGACAATCTCGCCCGTCGCAGGATCCAAGGGAATCTGCCCTGAGGCAAAGAGAAATCCACCAGCAGAGACTGCCTGAGAATAGGGGCCAATTGCCGCAGGAGCCCTGTCAGTATGAGTTTTTTTGAGCATGATAGCATATTCTCCTTTTAAGTAAATCTAAGCTGCATCTATTTTGGGAATAAGAAAATTGGGGCGGCCAATGGGATATGCAGATCAGTAACTTCCGGATGTGGCGCCAATCGGACGAAGGACATCATCGTTTCAAGGCGATGCCGCTTCCGAAGGCCTTTCCATTCCGGAAATCAGTTCGGGCAGAGAGATTTTCAGGGCATGCTGTGTAGACCGCCATGGGTGCAATCACTCCCTTTATCTATCTGCGGGAGAGTGTAAATCACCAGTGTCATTTGAAATTTTACATGGATTTAACAAGAGAGAGGTAGAGAATTTCACAGTGAGCAGGTATACTTGGCGGAAGAACAGAGAGCAGGACTTCTGCTTGCGGGCAGCCATCTATTTGCGCCAGCGTGTTTTGGAGTTTTAGAGAGTGCAGGAGTTGACCTTGGCGGGTGAAAACCGGAAGCTGTTCTGCCAAAGAGGTCCAGAAGCGGTTCCCGCGTTTACCTAAGGACGAGGTCAGAACCACGGGAAACACTTCGGCAGCCGGGAGAATTCAGCCCAGTGCATGGAAAGCAGCCGGGCAACGAAAGCGGGGTAAGGAGAGGTTTTGAGGGATGCAAATTCGTGTGCATAGTTTGGAAAAGCTGGGGAAAAGGGCTCTGCAGCCGCCGGAGAGGTACGGCGGGCGGCCCCGTTTGTCAGGACTCTCTTGGCCCATTTGGAATCTGGAGACCTGCGTGAGGTGAGACGATGAACAGAATTTACTGCCTGGAAGATGACGACAGCATCCGCAACCTGATTCTCTATACGCTCAGCGCATCCGGTTTTGAAGGGTACGGATTCGGCGAAAGTCAATCTTTTTGGGAGGCGGTCCAGGAAACCATTCCTCAATTGGTGATGCTGGATATTATGCTTCCGGGAGAGGATGGAATCCAGGTGCTGAAGAAAATGAGAGCGAATCCGGCTACAGCGAATATTCCAGTAATTATGGCAACCGCCAAGGGCACTGAATACGACAAAGTGGTAGGGCTGGATTATGGGGCGGATGATTATCTGGTGAAACCCTTTGGCATGATGGAGATGGTGTCCCGCATCAAGGCGGTTCTGCGGCGGTCCGCGCCAAGGGAAGAGGCAGAGCTGCTTCGGTCGGGGGACCTGACGCTGAATACAAGGGAACATACAGTTACGATCCAGGGTGAGAGGGTCATTTTAACCTTGAAGGAATATGACCTTCTTCACCTGCTGATGGCCAATCCCGGCAGAGCGTTTGATCGGGAGACTCTGTTGCGGGAAGTGTGGTCGACAGACTATTCCGGAGAAACCCGGACAGTGGATGTGCATATCCGCTCTCTGCGGACAAAACTGGGACAGGCTGCCAGTAGCCTGGAAACGGTCCGTGGAGTGGGTTACCGCTGGGAGGTTTCCCTGTGACGAAGAGAATCTTTCATTCTTTCTGTCTGGTAGCATTTACGGTGTTTTTGGCATCGATCGTGCTGATTATGGGAGTACTGTATGAGTATTTCTCCCGCATTGAGCAGACGCAGCTGCGCATGCAGACGCAATTGGCCGCCCAGGGAGTGGAACTGGGCGGAAGAGAATATTTCCATGGACTGGATGTCCGGGATTACCGGATTACCTGGATCGGCGGGCAGGGAGATGTCCTTTACGACACCGAAGCAGACAGCCGTGTAATGGAAAACCATCTGGAGCGGGCAGAAGTGCGGCAAGCTCTGGAAGAAGGTTACGGAGAAAGTCAACGCTATTCTTCTACCTTGATGGCCAGGTTCCTGTATGCTGCGCAGAGGCTGGGAGATGGAACCGTGTTGCGACTGTCCATCGCGCAGAACACAGTGTTGACCATGCTGCTTGGAATGGGTCAGGGGCTGGCGGTGGTAATCGCTATGGCTCTGCTCCTGTCAGTATTATTAGCAGGACGGCTTAGTAAACGCATCGTTCAACCCCTGAACAACCTGGACCTTGACCATCCTATGGAAAATAAAGGATATGAGGAGATTTTTCCTTTGCTCTCCCGGATGGAGATGCAGCAGAAGCAGCTTCGGGAGCAGAAAACGCAGATCAGCCAGCGCAGGGATGAACTGAATGCGGTGACAGACAATATGAAGGAGGGAATCATCCTTCTGAATGCGCAGGGGAAAATTGTAAGTATTAACAAGGCGGCTGCCAGCCTGCTGAAAGTTCAGCTGCCGGCGGAGGGGAAAGATCTTCCCGCAGTTAGTCAGAATATGGATGTACAGGATGTCTTGACGCGCGCCGGACAGGGGGAAACCGTAGAAAAATATTTCTCCCTGGACAAGGGAACCTATCGGATGAGTGCCAGTCCTGTGCTCAGCAGAGGGGAACCAACCGGTGTGGCTGTACTGCTTCTGGATGAGACGGAGAAAGCCCAGGCAGAGGCCATGCGCCGGGAGTTTACAGCCAATGTATCGCATGAGCTAAAAACACCGATGCACGTCATCTCAGGCTATGCAGAACTGATGCAAAACGGCATGGTCCGGGAAGAGGACATTCGTACTTTTGCCGGCAAAATCTACGACGAGACCCAATTAATGGGTAAACTTCTGGACGATATTATCAGCCTCTCTCATCTGGATGAGGGAGCCGGGGATATGTCCTTTGAAACAGTAGATTTGTATGCGGTTGTATGCGGGGTTCTGCGGGATCTCCAAACGGAGGCAGAAAAGGCCGAGGTGACACTGCAGGTCAGAGGCCGCTCTGTCAGGATGCAGGCTATCCCATCTCTGGTGCACTCTATCGTATTCAATCTGTGTGAAAACGGGATAAAATATAATCATGCCGGAGGGCATGTCCAGGTTGTGGCAGAGGAAGAAGAAGGGGTGGCAGTTCTTGTGGTGCAGGATGACGGCATAGGTATTTCTGCTGAACAGCAGGAGCATATTTTTGAACGATTCTACCGAGGAGAGAAAAGTCATAGCAAACAGGTGCCAGGTACAGGACTGGGCCTGTCCATCGTCAAGCATGCTGCTATGATCCATAATGCGGCCGTGGAATTGCGCAGTACTCCCGGGGAAGGGACTGAAATTGTGGTTCGATTCCCCCTTCAAAGGACCTGACTGCTTTCATTGTCTCCACAGGGTGCAGCCGCAAATCTATAGAGAAGATTTTATGAATATTTTTGATATACTTTCGCTGGCAGGAGGGCTGAGTCTTTTCCTGTTCGGCATGAACATTATGGGGCAGGCTTTGGAACGCCGGGCAGGCAATAGTCTTCGAACTCTTCTGGGGAAAATGACTACCCAGAAAGTGGCAGGTCTGTTGACGGGGCTTGGGATTACGGCGGTCATCCAGAGTTCCTCAGCCACCACGGTAATGGTAGTTGGTTTTGTCAATTCGGGGCTGATGACCCTGAAACAGGCAATCAATGTGATTATGGGCGCCAATATTGGCACGACAGTCACCGCCTGGATTCTTTCCCTAGCGGGAATCGACAGTGAAAATTTCTTTGTACAGCTGCTCAAACCCAGCTCTTTTACGCCGGCTGTAGCTTTTGTAGGCATTTTGTTTTACATGTTCAGCCGAAACGAAAAGAAAAAGGATACGGGAATGATATTCCTGGGGTTTGCTACGCTGATGTTTGGCATGGAGACCATGTCGGAATCGGTTGTCGGTTTACAGAACATGCCGCAGTTCCAGCGCCTGTTCCTCCTCTTCACCAATCCACTGCTCGGTGTCCTGGTGGGCACGCTGCTTACGGCTATCATCCAGTCCAGTTCCGCCTCTGTAGGTATTTTGCAGGCTCTGGCAGTGACGGGACAGGTCACTTATGGAGCGGCTATTCCCATTATCATGGGTCAGAATATAGGAACCTGCGTTACGGCCATCATCTCCGCGGTGGGAGCCAACAAGAACGCCAAAAGAGCCGCCATGGTGCATCTGGCCTTCAATGTGATCGGCACGGTTGTATGGCTGACGGTATTTTGCCTGGTAAAAGCTTTTTTGCACCCTGCAATCCTGAATGAGAAAGCAACTTTATTGGGCATAGCTGCTGTGCATTCCATTTTTAATGTCCTGTGCACAGTCCTGATGCTGCCTATGAGCGGTATGCTGGAAAAACTGGTCTGTCATCTGGTACCGGATGCGAAAACACCGGAGGGAGAAAGTGAATTAGACGAACGATTGCTACTGACGCCACCTATTGCCCTGGAGCGATGCCACGAAGTGGTTTCTGATATGGCCCAGTGCGCCCAAGGGGCGATTCGGGACGCTATATCGTCTATTCAGACCTATAATCCTGGCATTGCCCGAAAAATTCGAGATGCGGAGGAACGGGCAGATCATTATGAGGACATTCTGGGTACATATCTTGTCAAATTGAGTACCGGTCAGATAAGCGAAGAGAACAGCAGCGAGGCGGCAGAGCTGCTGAAGGTGATTGGGGACTTTGAGCGAATCAGCGACCACGCCGTGAATATACTGGACTCTGTAGAAGAGCTGGTGCAGAAGGAAATGTCACTCAGCGAGGATGCCCGGGAGGAGATGGGTGTGCTGACAGCCGCGGTGGTAGAAATCACCGACCTAGCCATGCAGGCTTTTCTGCACAGTGACACAGCGCTGGCAGAGGATGTAGAACCACTGGAGCAGGTGATAGATTCTTTGAAAGAAACGTGCAGAACGCATCACATTCAGCGGCTGCAGCAGCAGAAATGCTCTATTTCAGTGGGGTTCGTATGGAACGATCTGCTGACGGATTTGGAGAGAGTGAGTGACCATTGCTCCAATATAGCCGGATGTGTGATGGATGCGGCCCTGGGCAACCTAAACGTCCATGAGTCGGTTCGTGCTGTTCGCAGTGACAGGGCGAAATTTACGGAACGATATGAGGCGTTCTTAAAAAAATACAGTCTGACGACAGCTGTTTAGTACCGTTGCTGAGAGCATTTTGGAAAAGGCGAAAAGACGGTTTCCCGCAGTTGGGAAACGTCCTTTCGCCTTTTTGATGCAAAGCGATGCTGAAAGCCCCAATTTTAGAGTGTGCCATGCCGCAAACACAAAGCCGGCCTGCGGAAGAAATCCAGAAAAGACAGGGCAACAGAAAGCATTCTTCAGAAGGTTATTTTATCTGCAGCAGGCATCTAAGTGAGGCCCTCGTGCAGGCAGCGAACTATCCTGGATGTCTAGGTAGCGGGATGCGCTGAACTGAGTTTATCCAGCAGATCGTATAAGATACTATATAAAAATTGGGCCTTTTCCCCGCTCATGTCCACACAGGCGGCTATACGCTGAGGTACACTCAGCGCTTTCTGACGCAGTTCTTCTCCCTTTTTTGTAAGGGAGACAATCAGATCCCGTTCATCTTCGGATGAACGACAGCGGGAGACAAAGCCCTTTTCCTCCAGCCTTTTCAGAAGCGGTGTCAATGTGCTGGAGTCCAGGTGCAAGTAATGGCCCACCTCTTTTACCCGGATTTCTTTATGTTCCCACATCACCATCATGGTGATGTACTGCGTGTAAGTCAGGTTCAATTCGTCCAGAAAAGGTTTGTACGTTTTTACAATCTCCTTTGCGCAGGCGTATAGAGGGAAGCATAGTTGGTTCTCCAGCTTTAAGGGGTCAAATTCTTCCGGCATAGTTACACTCCCGATGCTGCGATTTTCTTTGCGAACTGTACCGCTTCCTTCAGATCCTCATCGTTAGGTCTGCCTTTATGGAGCATCAGAAATTGGCCCCGGCAGGAAAATTCGTCCTCCGCCAGGGGGATCTTTTTTTCCTCAAACAGTTTCTCTACATACTTGCGGATGGATTTTACAGCGGCAGAAGTACTGAAAAGAACGGCTTTGCCTACCGGTACGTCTATGCTTCTGATAAAGTTTTTTACCTCGTCATCCACATCAAAGGCGTAGGGAGCCGTGCAGAGGAACAGAATATCGACCGTTCCCGTCAGTGGTTCAGAGACGGGTTTTGCGGTTAAGCCGAGTTCCGTTGCAATGGTTTCTGCCAGTCTTTTCGTATTGCCACCTCTGGAGTGATAGCGAATGGAAATTTCCATAATGTAAGATACCTCACAATCTGAGAGAGCACCTCATGGATTTCAAATTCCTTTTTGACTTCCCGAGGTGCTCTCTCCATCATACTAATCAATTCCTGCTCGCCACAGTTCCACCCTTCGACGAACTTCTTCAACTGGCTGCTGGGTAAAGGAGTGGAAGCTGCCGAGAATCGAACGCTGGCAGCCAGCTCTCCTAGGGGCATCCCGGCGTCACGGTGCATATTGTACCAAGTTTTGGCGGATATAGCAACCGTTCGGGAAGAAAATTGTTGGCGAGCGGATTCCGACCCACATCACGCAGAACGAACGTTGAATATGGATTCGCAAAAGAGTCGCCGGCAGTGGTTACGGGAAGAGCTGTAGCTGGCGAGGTTTGTCTTTCGAGCTGATGCGGGATGCTCCCTGGCTCGCGCAGCTTTGCCTTTCAAGATCAGGAATCGTTTCCATGAGAGTGTCTATGGGCCCACTCATGGGGATTGTAAATCACAAGAGTTTCTCGACACTGGCTTTTACGTCATCGAGAGAATCGGTAGGCTCAAAACGCGCAACAAGTTCTCCATTCCGGTCAATCAGAAATTTCGTAAAGTTCCACTTAATGTTCCCATTGTTTTTGTAATCCTTATCCATCTTCTTGACAGCCGGTTTCAAAAGCATACTCATCGGGCCATGGAATCCGCCGAAGGTGCTGTTCGCCGTGAGGTACTGATAGAGCGGGATCGCATTTTCACCGATTACATCAACTTTCGCAAACTGGGGAAACGTGATGCCAAAACGTCCAGTGCAGAAACTGTGAATTTCTTCATTGCTGCCCGGCGCCTGTCCTGCAAACTGGTTGCAGGGAAAATCAAGAATTTCCAGCCCATCCTTTGCGTGCAGGTCATACAATGCCTGAAGATCCTTATACTGAGGTGTAAATCCGCATTCCGTTGCGGTGTTCACAATGAGCAGTACCTTACCGCTGTACTCCGAGAGAGATACCTCTCTGCCGTCCTGCGTCTGTACCGTGTAGTCATAAACACCCATAATCTCAAACCCTCCTATTAATAGCGAAAGATTTAATCTTGCACGATTAATAGGATTATACACATCGAGACAGCATTTGTCAACGATTTTTTAGAATTTTATGCAGGCAGGTCTGAGAGGGCATGCCTGCTTCTCATAGACAAACATTCGTTGTGTCTGGTATTGGGAAGGAACGATTCGAGATATCGGTCAATTGAAAAAGACAAAGGACCAAGACTTGCAGGAGTTTCGGGCTTAGTACGAAGAACCACGAGGGAAGTCTGCTTGTGCGGTGTGTACATTGTTCCTTAGGAGATACCCTGCACCCAAGCAAAGACGCTTTTGTATCAGGCTGCGGATTCATATAACTTAGAAAACTGCCTGCATAGTATGAGTGCACACGCAGACACAACGCCAATGTGTAGATAATGTAGTCGTTTTATATAGCATTATGTTAATAAATACTACATATTGAATAAGGTCATTCTTCTCTGTGTAATCTGGAACCTGCAATATCTCCTGCTATAGCTCCCAGAATGATTACTCCTTTCTTTTTCGGTAATCATCTTCAATGCGCATTTTCCAATCTCTTTGAAGAGGGCTTGAGTTGCGTACGTCACAGATGGCGTCGCTTACTACATCAAAATTGAGTCTGGTACCCACGCTGTCGCTGTGATAGCTTACGGAACAGTCCTCGGTAATGCCTATGCTTCCTGCGACGTCAACAGCATCGATGTTCGCGCCAAGAAAGAGAAACTCCCAGCCATACTTCGTTTTCTCGTGTTCGATCATCGCACGAACCTTGTCACGTGAATAGCGACGGCTTGCATTCTCCATCCCGTCCGTGGTAATGATAAACAACGTATGCTCTGGAATGTCTTCTTCCCGTGCATACTTATGGATATTTCCTATATGATGAATTGCGCCGCCTACAGCATCCAGCAGAGCAGTGCTTCCGCGTACATAATAGTCCTTCTCGGTGAGAGGAGCAACAGTCTGCAAATCTGCGCGGTCATGCAGGACCTCAATGCGGTCATCAAAGAGAATGGTGGAGAGCAGAGCGTTTCCTTCTACCTGCCGCTGCTTCTTGATCATGGAATTAAAGCCGCCGATGGTATCGGCTTCCAGTCCGGTCATCGAACCGCTCCGGTCAAGGATGTATACAATTTCCGTCAAATTCTTTTTCATAATTACCCTCCGTTTTTTTAAAATGCAGCCGTATTTGACTATAACTGCATTGTAGGACGAAGGATTTTGCTTTTGGTCGCCTGGCAGGCGACAAATGAAATTCATACACGGAAAGGAACAATTCCTAAGAACCAAGAGTATTTTGTCCGAAAGAAAACAGGGCTTCGTTAATCTCAAAAATGTTGTAATTTCCACGGCTGATAAAATATTCCACGATGATATCAGCCTTATTGCTGTGGGAGAGTGCAAAACCTGCTTTCATCAGCATTTCATTCGTCTCACTTAAGGACAGCTCAAGGGAAATGGCTAAAGCAAGAACGGTTGGCTTGCTGGGCCTATAGGACTGGTTGCTGCGAATTTTTGAAAATAATTTGCGATCGATGTTTGCCTTTTTATAGCATTGAGCATCGGTAATACCGCGTTCGTCTATTTTACGAAGCAGCATCTCCGAAAAGCTTTCGTCCAGCATGTGGACAGCTTCATCCAACGTTTGCGCCGACTGTATGGTCTGGGCATCGGCAAGGGACAAGGTACTGAAATCATTCTTGCGGTTGCCTGGTGACAGATCTGCTTCAAGATGCCTTTTTCGTGACTCCTCATAGAGGTAGTCTGTATGTTCCTCTACATAGTGGTCATCAATATATCGCGTGATATCCCTGAAGAGTTTTTCGCTGAGCTGAAGGGAAGATCTACTGTAAACAACGACATATACCGTCATCTCATTCTCAAAAAGGAAATCACTTATCGCATCGATGGCTACTTTCATAGCTTTATCCTTTGGATAACCGAAAATACCGGCGGATATGAGGGGAAACGCTACAGTAGTGCAGCCATTTTCTTTGGCCAGAAGGAGAGATTTATGATAACAGGAGGTCAACTTTTCCTGCTCTCCATGATTGCCGCCCTGCCAACGCGGCCCTACCGTATGGATAATATATTTGCAGGGAAGACGGTACCCCCGGGTAATTTTGGCCTCTCCTGTTTCGCAGCCGCCAAGTAAGCGGCACTCTGCGAGAAGTTCCGGCCCTGCTGCTTGATGGATCGCTCCATCAACACCGCCTCCACCCAGCAAGGAGTGGTTAGCTGCGTTCACAATGGCGTCTACATGCATTTTTGTAATATCATTTCGTACAATTTGAAGAGGCATCTTACGACTCCTTTTTTGGTAAGAATGGCTGCATAGAGCGAGAGAGGTGCACAGGCAGAGAATCGCCGCTTGCGTTTCTTGCGGGAAATGGAGAACGGATTACTCTCTCCGCCTATCCGGTATTTTCCCGC
Organism: uncultured Oscillospiraceae bacterium; assembly: GCA_964523685.1. Taxonomy (GTDB): domain Bacteria; phylum Bacillota; class Clostridia; order Oscillospirales; family Oscillospiraceae; genus CAJOIG01. The sequence continues at coordinate 16,999 of CAZGAM010000001.1, forward strand.
AGACGGATACTGACCTCCCCAGAAAACAGGGATTCCTCTGTGCCGTCGTCATATCGGACCCGAAGTCTGCAGCGGTCATCGATATCAATTACTGTGGCATAGCGGGAAGAGCTGGCAGAAAGTACATTTACCGGCGCACCTATAAGAAAACTACGCTGGCGATACTCTTGTACAAAATTTCGTTCCGGCAAAGCCGTACAAAGTACATACAGCTCGCGAAGGATCAAAGCTGCCAGCCTGGCTCGAAGATCTTTTCCTCCAGAGGGAAACACAGCACCGGCTGCTTGGGCAAGATCTGGGGGAAAACCGCCGGAAGGAGGAAATATATTGATGCCTATTCCCAGTATAACATACTCAAGTTTGGCAGGTCTGAGGAAATTTGATTCTGCCAGGATGCCGCATACTTTTTTTCCATGGATGAACACATCGTTCACCCATTTGATCTCGGCACGGTCAGAACCCATCCTTTCCAGTGCACGGCAAACCGCTACGGCCGCGGCGGCTGTAATAAGAGGGACATCCTGCGGCTGGCAAGTTGGACGCAGCAATATACTCATATAGAGTCCGGTTTCAGCGGGAGAATAGAAGCTGCGGCCCAGCCGCCCCCTTCCTTGTGTCTGTTGGAGGGCAATGAGGGTGTGCCATGCGGGAAGCGCCGAGGCCTGTTCTTTCAGCATTAGATTTGTGGAGGTACACTCCGGCAGAACTTCTACTTCTATGCAATCTGCCAGCTCGCCGAGTTCTTTCTGAATATCGCAAACCAACATACAGTACAGGCAAAAATCGAGAGGAAGAGATTGCCCGCTCCTTTATTTTGATATTTGGGAAGCAAAAGACGTTTTGCCGTATTCCTGGAGGGTGTGCCAAAGCCCAAAACCACAACTGCCAACTTCTTTGTATTTTTGGTAATGTTAGCGGTACCGCTGCCATCCGCATGGTAAGGATTCCCTGCATTGTGTTTAGGCAGGTGGCTGCCCAGGCAAAGCAGTCAAAGACGTAGTGAGGGCTTTGTTATAAACAGTGATGTATACGCTCGCTTCAGGGAATTGGCAAACAGTGACGAGGAAACGGAGAGCGTTGATGCGCACGAAGACAGCTGAATTGTTTACCATGCAGAGGTCTGCTTTCTAAATAAAGGGGTAGGCTCATGGCTGCAGGGCAGGGGACGAATAGGTATTCCAACGAAAGCATAAGAGACAGTGGGATCAGAAGGAACCGCTCTTTGCAAAAGCTGCTTGTCCCTCTTAATTGGATATTTGTCTCTTTCCACATGCCAAGGCAGCCCCGCGGTTTGCAATCCAATTTTCAACACCTTCGACTTTGTACAAAACCTGCAGGCATACTCCCGGGGTGTGAAAGCGACCAATATATCGAGAAATACCGGAGCAAAGCTCTTGTATCATAGAAAGAAACTGCCCGCTGAGGCGGGAGTTCCTGAGTCTTATGTTCGCGAAGAGAGCTTTTTACTGCAGGGGGTAGAGACTGCCTACACAGGTAATCTTTTCAGATAAGTCCTGGCGAAAATCCGGTTTTGCGGGATCGAGGCTGTTTAGCACTACCCCATCGCTCCCGTCCTTGGCAGTAGAGTGGATATAACTTCCTCCGCCCAAGTACACAGCGACATGTCCCGGGAAAAACAGCAGATCGCCCGGTTTCTTCTGTTCCGGGTCTATGGCGTGGAGAGGATATCCTTCCCGAAGGGAGGCATCCCGCCATATCGTTACGCCGCTCAATCGATACGACATAAAAGCCAGACCGGAGCAGTCTATTCCCAGCATGGTTTTCCCACCCCACAGATAGTGGGCATCCAGATACAGTTTTGCCATGGCGGTTACGTGGGCTCGAAACGCCTGTTCCTCGTCCAATTTGGGAATATCAAAGAGGAACGATGCTTTGGTATAACCCTCCCGGCCATCTGGAAGGGAAACTTTCTGCCAGCCATTTGCGTCCGGAGCACCGTGCACCGCTGCGGTCGCTCCACGAAGGAGCCTGCCAATCTGCCAGCCCTGTACCCGGGGTTCTGAGCGAACGGAGGCGATTCCCCGCAGCACAGTGCGCTGTTCCAGCGCCTGCCAGCGGGCGGCGTTTCCGTCTCCCAGCGTGAGAGCCTCAACAGGGGCATAGCCGGTGTAACCGTAGTCTGTCCGCACCAGGACCCAGCCTGGCGTTTCCCTATCCAAAATTTCTACCTGCCACCCCAGAAGAGCCTCGTCCACCAGCTCACACTGGGTGCTGGGCCTCAGGTATAAAGGGCACACGTCGGCAGAAACAACAGCATTCAATGCAAAGCCCCCTTATAGATTTTTAGCATCTTTATAGGTGTCGAAGATGGCTTTCCCCAGCCGCCCTACAAATTTTTTCTGGCCGGGATCCCCGTCCGGACTGGGACCATTCCACGTGAAAATACCAGCGTAGAGAGGGCGGGAGAGAGACAGGAAGATTCCACAGTCGTGGGTGACTCCGTCAAGACCGCCGGTTTTATGAGCAAACACAAGCCGGTCCGGAATGTAGCGCAGCATCACACTCATGTGCCGCTGCCGGCTGAGGATGTCCAGCGCGGTATGGCACAGTTCCGGCGTCAAAATCTGCTCCTCTTGCAAGAGGAAGAACAGCCGTCTCTGATCCTGGGCTGTGGTTATATTATCACGTCCTGCCCGGGCAGCTTGGAAATCCAGCATCTTCCGCCGGCACAGGGTGTTTTTCAGACCCAGGGAGGCACAGCAGGCGTTGACCGCATCCATCCCTACGGTGTCCAGGAGCACGTTGGTAGCTGTGTTGTCGCTGATCGTGATCATCCAGTATAGAAGCTCCTCCAGCGTATAACGATGCTCGCCCCGCTCAAATACGCTGGTGTCCGGAAGGACATCCGACACCTCCAGAAATTCATCCAGCTTCCGCTGCCCCAGGCGCACCTGCTCCAGAGCGGTGACCAGAATAGGCGTCTTGATGATGGAGGCAGAGGGGACAGGTTCTTCCCCCAGCCGTTCATGCAGCGGTGGTCCGTCCAAGCTGTCGGCTACCACATAGGCGCAGCTGCCCGGAAAGTTCTCGGCTTCCTCCCGCAGATAGCGGTCCAGTTCTTCTCTTGACATGCTGTGTTCCTTTCCTTACTCCGTCAGGATTTTCCTGTATCCATCCAGCTCCCGCCGGCTGCCGCGTACAAAATGCCCCGGCTCCAGTTCCTCCCAGAGGGGCGGATCCGCCTGCGTGTATCCATGCTGGTCCGGGTCGTAAATCAGCAGTTTTTTCTGCCTCTCCCGCACAGGGTCAGGCATGGGTACAGCGGAGAGGAGCGCTCGGGTATAGGGGTGCAGCGGGTGGGCAAACAGCTGTTCGCTATCGGCCAGTTCCATCAGTTTCCCCCGGTAAATCACGGCGATGCGGTCAGAGATATACCGGACCACAGACAGGTCGTGGGCGATAAACAGATAGGTCAGACCCCGCTCTTTCTGCAGCCGGGACATGAGATTGAGCACCTGTGCGCGGATGGATACATCCAGCGCCGAGATCGGCTCATCCGCCACAATGAACTCCGGTTCCATGATGAGGGCCCTGGCAATGCCGATGCGCTGACGTTGTCCGCCGGAGAATTCATGAGGAAAGCGGCTGGCAAACTCCGGCAGCAGTCCCACATCACTCAGGGCTTTGGCGACCCGCTCCTTGCGCTCAGATTCCGGCATATGTTTATGGATGGAGGAAAGACCTTCGGAGACAATATAATCCACTTTCGCCCGTTCGTTCAGAGAGGCCATGGGATCCTGGAAAACCATTTGAATATTGCGGATCACCTGCCGGTCCGTTTTGCGGCTCACTTTGCCGGAGATCACCTCGCCGCGGTACCGGATGGTGCCGCCCGAAACGGGGTTTACCCGGATGATGGCCCGTCCAATGGTGGTCTTTCCGGAGCCGGATTCACCCACCAGGCCCAGGGTCTCGCCTTTGTATATGTCGAAGGATACGCCATCTACCGCCGTGAAAGGGTGACGGCGGGAACCAAAGGTGACCTTCAGGTCCTGTACCTGCAGCAGTTTTTCCCGCGTGTCAGACATAGCTGCCTGCTCCTCTCTCCCGCAGCTTGCGGATGTGCTCCGGAGGCTCTACTTTAGGCGCTCTGGGATCCAGAAGCCAGGTGCGGGCTTTGTGGGTCGGACTTACATCAAAATAGGGCGGACGTTTGACAAAATCAATCTTCAGCGCCCAGGGATTGCGGGGGGCGAAAGCATCTCCTTTGACATCGTGGAATAAATTGGGCGGAGTGCCTTTTATCGAGTATAATTCCCCACCCTTTACACCCAGTTGAGGCAGGGAAGACAGCAGAGCCCAGGTATACGGGTGGCGGGGATCATAGAATACCTCGTCGCATTGGCCGACCTCCACAATGTCCCCTGCATACATTACCGCAATGCGGTCCGCCACATTGGCCACGACCCCCAGGTCATGGGTGATATAGATGGTAGTCAGATTCAGCTTCTTTTGCAGTTGTCGGATCAGGTCCAGGATCTGGGCCTGAATGGTCACATCCAGGGCGGTCGTGGGTTCATCACATATGAGAATCTTGGGCCGGCAGGCCATGGCGATGGCAATTACCACCCGCTGGCGCATACCGCCTGAGAATTCATGGGGATATTGTTTGTATCGCTGCTCCGGCTGGCTGATCCCCACGTCTGCCAGGGCATCCACCGCGGCTTTCTTTGCCTCGGCGCCTCGGAGTCCCTGGTGCAGTTCTACCGCTTCCAGGATTTGCGCACCCACCGGTTTGAGGGGGTTGAGACTCGTCATGGGATCCTGCATGACCATGGCAATCTCCTTGCCCCGGATGGTGAGCCACTGCTTTTCTGTCTTAAACGAGGCCAGATCCTGATCGCCATACCAGATATGGCCGCCGGCAATGGTGCCGTTGGCATCCAGAAGCCCCATGGCGGATTTGGTCAGAACGCTCTTGCCAGAGCCGGACTCTCCCACGATGGCCAGCGATTCCCCCTTGTATACATCCAGGGAGATGCCCCGAATGGCCTTGAGCACCTGCCCCCGCAGGGTGAATTGGATATCCAGATCCTCAAAGGAGAGAATGACATGATCTTTCATAAAGTTCCTGCTCCTTCAGTTCACATGGTTTTTGGGGTCGGCGGCGTCGGCAAAGGAATTGCCTATAACATAAAAGGAGATGGTGATTACCGCCAGAATCGCTACGGGGAAAATCAGCTGATAGCGGAGGGAGGCCATCTGCATCAGGGAACGGCCGGTTTGAATGAGGTTGCCCAGCGAGGGGATGGAGACCGGCAGGCCGATGCCGATGTAGGTGACAAATACCTCGCTGCCAATGGCGCTGGGAATAGCCAGGGCCATGCGCATGGTGATGACGCTCACCAGGTAGGGCAGCAGATTGCGGAAAATGATGCGCCCGGTCGATACGCCCAGACAGCGGGAAGCCAGGTTGTAGTCCCGGTCCCGGATGATAATGATCTGGTTGCGAATGAAACGCGCCATGCCCAGCCAGCCTGTCAGGGACAGGGCAAAGATGATGGTGGATACCCCGGGTCTCAGGATATAGGAGATGAGAATCAAGAGCAGCGTCTGCGGGATGTTGTCCAGCACATTATAAAGTTCCGTGAAGATCAGATCCAGTTTGCGGACATATCCCCAAAGGACACCGGCCAGAATTCCCACTACCGCTTCGACCATGGCGACGGAAAAGCCGATAAACAGACTGGTGCGGGTACCGGCCCAGATGCGGGACCACAGATCCTGTCCGATGGAATTGGTTCCGAACCAGAACTCCCGGTTGGGCGGGACATTGTTCAGCGGCAGGCCCCATTCCCCGTAATGAATGAGAAGGGGATCCTTCTGCCCGGGAAGCAGGGGCTGGATGAAGGTAAACAGCAGCGTCAGGGCCATCAGAAGAAGAAAAAACACAGCGGTCTTGTTGCGGAAAAAGGCGCGCAGCGTAGCCCGCCAATAGGAATAGTTGGAGTAGCCGCCCCGTTCCGCTTCCTCAGGGTGAAACTCCGCAAAAGAAAAGGCGACTGCGTCATCTGCCAGAACGGCGTCTTCCTCCAGGTCTTTGGCAAGCTGGCCGTTCAACTTTTCGCCCAGCTCGTCAGCGTTTTTGTGAAAAAGCATCAGCGGGATCCCTCCTTCTTTGTCAGACTGATCCGGGGATCCACAACAGCCATCATGATATCGCCGAAAAGCAGTCCCAGGATAGAGACCACCGCGTAAATCACCACCAGCGCCTGGACCAGGGTGTTGTCCTGCCTCTTAATGGCGGTGACCAGCAGTCCGCCCATGCCCGGAATGGAATACAGGGATTCCACGTATAGAGAGCCCATCAGGGTGTTCAGAATGGAGCCGGGAATATACTGCACCAGAGGGACCATGGCATTGCGGAAAACGTGCTTGCGGGAGATGCTGCCGCTGGAAACACCCTTGGCGCGGGCCAGAAGCACATAATCCTTATTGGCCTCGTCTACCATGTAGCGGCGCAGCCACATGGCATAGTAGGCGGTGCTGCCAATGGACAGGGAGAGAACGGGCAGAATATAGCTGGCGGGGACATCCTCGCTGAAAAGCATGGGTATGCCGGCGTATTGAGAGCCCACGAACTGGATCACGATATGGTATACTGCGGCGGGCACAGCCTGAACCACCACGACCAAAATAGTTCCCAGCCTGTCTCCAATTTTGAAACGGGTGCGGGTGCTGTGTGACATCCAAATTCCCAGAGCCAGACCCATCAACAGGCTCAGAGCAAAGGAGACAAGGCCGAATTTCACGGAAATGGGGATCTTTTCCGCGATGATGGTGTTGATGGACACCCCTTTGCGGTAGATATTGGAAGTTCCCAGATCACCATGGAACAGCTGATTATAAAAGCGCGCCAGCTGCTTCCACAGGGGGTCATTGAGCCCCAGAGAATTGAGTTTCACCTGAATCTCCGTGGAGGAGACCTTGTCAAAGTTGTCAAAGTACCCCTCAATGGGCATCAGCCGCAGGAGAGAGAACAGGATGGTGATGATAATAAAAAGGGTAATGGATGCCCGAAGGATTCGTTTGAGAATATATTTGGCCAAGGAAATTCCTCCTTACTCTGAGCCATGACTGGCCGTACCAGGGATTTTCCCTGGAAGAAGACCATCAAAAGAAGCGGATACCCCCTGCCGGCAAAGCAGCAGGGGGCACCATGACGGAATATCAGCCCTTGGCGGCAAGCCAGGCCTCATACGCTTCGTTGTATTCGTCAATGCTCATGGATTTCTCCTGGATGTGCTGATCCTTATACCGGTAGGTGACGGTGTCAACCATGGCATACTGTCCCTCAAAAACATTCAGCTTGGACATGGAGTAGCTGATCTCATTGGTATGCATGGGGATCACAAAGGCATGATCCAGCAGGAATGTTTCAGCTTTGGCAAAAGCGGCATACCGGGCATCGGTATCGGTGGTAATGGCCTTGGCCTCATCCACCAGAGCACAGTACTCCTCATACAGAGCCTTGGTCTCGGGATCCGTACTCGCATAAATAAAACTGTAGCTGGAGTCGGGGGTGAAGGGGTCGGTCCAGGTCTCTGGGTCGGCGTAGTCGGCACCCCAGTTGCACTTCATAAAGGCATAGTTGCCGGCACGGCGCACAGCGGCCAGGAATCCGTCAGAGGGACCTGCCTCTACAATAATATCGATGTAATCCGTGCCCAGAACGCCCTCAATCTGCTGTTCCACGACCTGGCATTCATTGGCCCAGTTGGTGGTAGCGGGATTGTAGCTCATGAGCACCTTGACCGGGAAGGTGGCACCCTCCGCGGTGAGTTCCTCTATCGCCTTATCCCGATATTCCACCGCCAGATCCGCGTCGAAATTATCACCCTCTACATAGGCGGCAAGCCCCTCATAGGAGGTGTAATCCTTCCCCTCATACAGCGCGAAATTGCTGGGTGTGATGGTGTTGCTGATGTTAGCCATGGGATTGAGAGGATCGTTGGCAGCCAGGGCGGGAACCCGCTGAAAAGCGTGTACGATGGACTGGCGGAAGTTCTCATTGTTGACCGCCAGAGTCCAGTTTTCCGGCTCGTATTCCTCATCGAAATTGGCGTCAAAATTGAATAGATACCAGTAGGAATAGGAGGTACTCGGGCGGGAGGAGTGAATCTGGTCCGCAGTCTCCGGATCCGCCATCATGGCGGTGAGCAGGTCAGAGGAGATGCTGGCGGAATCCACTTCCCCATTCAGGTACATTGTCGCAGAAATAGAGGACGCCTCCGCGTTGTAGGTCTCCCGAACCTCGTCAATATACACACACTCCGGCTCCCAGTAGCTGGGGTTCTTGGTCAGCACATGCTCCTGCTGCGGTTTAAAGGAAGACAGAATGTAGGCGCCGCAGTAGAGAAGGTTTTCATTGTCGGTACCGAAGCTCTCCCCGCACTGCTCCAGGAAAGGACCATACACGGGCATGAAGGCACCGTGGGACAGAAGAGAGACAAAATAGGCCTTGGAGCCGGTCAGGGTGAACTCCAGGGTGTAGTCATCTACCGCCTTGACGCCGATATCGTCCAGAGAAGCTTCGGGGGCCTCTTCCAATACGACCTCGTTGCCCTCCTCGTCGGTGACGAGCTTGGCGGGGTTGCCGTTCTCATCCTCCCCGTCCTTGGCGGTGGGAAGGGCGATCTGATAGGCGGTATAGTCATAATAGGCGCTGGCACCGGCAATATTATCCCGCAGCACGCTGTAGGTGCCGCAGTCGTTGGCGGCATCGCAGATGTAGTGGATGGCGGACACCCAGTCGTTGGCGGTGACATCGGCGACCTCGTTGCCGTCCTTGTCTACCCACTTAACGCCCTCCCGCAGATGGAATGTCCATACCGTGGCGTCCTCGTTGGGTTCCCACTCGGTTGCCAGAGCCGGCTCCACATTGCCGTAGGAGTCATACTCCACCAGACAGTCGATCAGGTTGAAGGTGAGGGTCGTGGTGACAGCCGCGGTGGAGTTCAGGTAATTGAGTGTGTCCACCTCGCTGGCATAGAGGGTGCGGTAGACTGCAGGCTCTCCCTCCGCGGAAACAGCGACACAGCCCAGGGATAGAACCATGGCGGCACACAGCAGCAGAGTGAGCACTCGGGTGCTTGTTCTCATAGGAATTCTCCTCTCACAGAAAATTTATTATACCGCCCCGCATGGGCGGAATATGACCGTTTCAGCGCCAGCAGTCCGGCACCTGTACGCCGATGCCCGGCGTATCATTCAGCGTAATAAAGGGCCCTTCAAAACGGGGGCCGCCGGAAAAAGGTTCGCTGGCACAAAGGGAAGGGCCGTCCAGGTCGGCCATGGTGACAATGCTCCTGGCTCCGGCCAGCTGGGCTGCCGCTGCCACCGAAATCTGGCTTTCCAGCATGCACCCAATCATGCACTGGACGCCATAGGATTCGGCGATGGCGCACAGGCGCAGAGCCGGCCAGATGCCACCGGTTTTCATGAGCTTGATGTTGATCAGGTCGGCAGCATGCATCTGCAGAATGCGCAGGGCATCTACGGGTGAAAAAACACTCTCATCGGCGAGGATGGGGGTATGAACATGCTCTGTCACATACCGCAGACCATCCAGGTCAGCGGCGGGTACCGGCTGTTCCACCAGCTGGGCATCTACCCCCGCGTCCTCCAGAGCACAGATAATGCGCACCGCGCTGCGGGGACTCCAGCCCTGGTTGGCATCCACCCGGAGAATAATCTCCGGTCCTACCGCCCTGCGGATGGCGGTCAGACGCTGGACATCCTGGCGGCTGTCCCTGCCCACTTTGACTTTCAGGATGCGAAAGCCCCGATCCACCGCCTCCAAGCTGTCCCGAACCATCTCTTCTGTGTCGTTGACGGAGATGGTCAGGTCGGTTTCCACCCGGGATCTGGCGCCGCCCAGAAGACGCCAGAGCGGCACGCCAAGGCTTTTTCCCCACAGATCCAGCAGAGCCATGTCTACGGCGGCCTTGGCAGAGGTGTTATGGACCATGCAGTGCTGCAGAACATCCATGACCGCATCCAGATCCATCAGATCCAACCCCGTAACGGCGGGGGCTATGAAATCCTGTATGGCGCCGGCTATGGATGCGCAGGTTTCTCCGGTGATGACGGCGGTTGCCGGGGCCTCTCCGTATCCCTCCAGGTCATTGTCTCCGATGACCCGAACAACGATATCCTCTATGTGCTCTACCGTACGCAGAGCGGTTTTAAAGGGGTGAACCAGCGGGAGAGAGATCTTCCCCAGCTGAATGCTGCGGATACGCAAAAAACCACCTTCTTTATTACCCAATATGCCCTGTTTCCGGGTCAAAAGACAGACCGTGCGCGTCGCGCATGCCGACACCCGGCAGGGTCGGAAGACACGCAGAGGGCTTCTTGGCGTCTGCTTTCAGGCTCCCTGCGCCAAATAAAAAGGACACTGAATCTTATCATACCACAAACTGCCGGGATATGCTACTTTTTTTTGAGGGCGAAGCTCAGCTTATCTGCCGTCCCCCCACGGGTAAACGGGGGTTTCGTGCCGGGAGAGTTTATGTTGGGAGCCGATCCAGCCAGCGGCAGGCGGCCAGAGCAGCTACAGCGCCGTCGGCTGTGGCGGTGGTCAGCTGGCGAACCTGTTTGGCTCTGCAGTCGCCGGCGGCAAAAACGCCGGGGGTTGTGGTGAGGCAGTCTTCGCCCGAGGCGGCATAGCCGTCCGCGTCCAGCTGCAGGAGCGAGGAAAAAATATGGTTGTCCGGCACGTGTCCCACCGCCACAAACAGCCCCTCAGCGGGAAGGGTGAGATGCTGGTCCCCCTGGCGGACCAGGATGCCTTTCAGGTCATGATCTCCTGCCAGGGCCTCTACCGTGGCGGACAGGAGCAGTTTCACGTTATCCCGGGAGGATAGGGCCTGTGTCAGCCCGGCATCGGCACGAAAGCTGTCCCGGCGATGGATCACCGTGACCTGGGAGCAGAACCCGGTGAGGTACAGTGCGTCCTGGACAGCGGTGTTCCCGCCGCCCACTACGGCAACGGACTTGTTTTTGTAGAAGGCCCCGTCGCATACAGCACAATAACTCACTCCGTTTCCCGCCAGAGAGTCCTCTCTGTCGATTCCCAGTTTTCTGGGCTTGGCACCGGCCGCAGCGATGAGGGCTCTGCAGCGGTATACCGAACCGGATGCCGTATGTACCAGCTTCCAATCGCCGTCTCTTTCCACGGAAACCGCTTCTTCCAGTTCTGCCTCCGCGCCCTGCGCCATCGCCTGCTCCAGGAACTTATCGGCCAGTTCCAGGCCGCTTACCGAGAGAAACCCTGGAAAATTCTCTACCTTGGGCGACCAGGCGATCTGCCCGCCGAAAGTGTCTTTTTCCAGGAGTAGAACAGATTTGCCGGCCCGGCAGGCGTAGGTGGCGGCTGTCAGTCCGGCTGGGCCTCCTCCGATGATCAGTAAGTCAACTGTTTTCATAAAGCATCTCCAAAACAGAAAATCATCCCGGCAGGAAAAGCCGGGATGATCCAATCGGGCAAAAAGTTTACGCAATACCGCTGCTCAAGCCAAGGATATACTGTCTGATCGCGCCGGCACCGGCGTATTTCTCCACATTTCCGTTCTCGTCAATAAGTACCAGGGTGGGGGCCTGTTTTACACCATAGAGCGCTGCCAGGTCCGCATTTTCCTCAGCCATGAGTTTTTCATAGGCGAAGCCGGCCTTATCCATGGCAGAACAGGCGATCCGGCAGTTGGGACAGGTAGGCGTGGCGAAAAGAAGGGAGCGTGGGATCTGGGGAATCTTTTCCGCGTTCTCGGGGGCGTTTTCGTTTGATACGGGAGCCAGAGGTCCCTGATGCTTCAGAACAGAGTTGGCAACCACATATTCCCGGCGTTCCTTATACTCCTGCGTCTTCCCGGCGTTCCAGTTTTGAACAGGGCGGTAGTAGCCGGTGATGCGGCTGTATACTTCCGTCTTCTCGCCGCACACCGGGCAAATGAACTGCTCTCCCGTCAGATAGCCGTGATTCTTGCAGACAGAATACGTCGGAGACAAGGTGTAATAGGGCAGACGGTAGTTTTCGGCGATCTTGCGCACCAGGTTGGCGGCAGCTTCCCAGTCTGGCAGCTTTTCCCCGAGAAAAGCGTGGAACACCGTGCCGGAGGTATAACGGGTCTGGAGATCGTCCTGGATATCCAGCGCATCGAAGATGTCTTCCGTATAGCCCACAGGCAGATGGGAACTGTTGGTGTAATAGGGGGTGCCACCCGGCTCGGCTGCGGTAATGATATCCGGATAAATTTCCACATCATGTTTGGCCAAGCGATACGCGGTAGATTCGGCAGGGGTGGCCTCCAGGTTGTAGAGATCGCCATATTGCTCCTGGTAGTCCTTCAGACGCTCCCGCATATGATCCAACACCTGTTTGGTGAACTGCTGGCACTTGGGACTGGTCATATCGGCCCGGATCCACTTGGCGTTGAGTCCCGCCTCGTTCATGCCCACCAGGCCAATGGTGGAGAAGTGATTGTCAAAACTTCCCAGATAATGCTTCGTGTAGGGGTACAGTCCTGCGTCCAGAAGTTTGGTGATCACATCCCGTTTGATTTTCAGGGAGCGTGCGGCCAGATCCATGAGCTTGTCCAGACGGACATAGAAATCTTTTTCATCCGTGGCAAGATACGCCAGACGGGGCATATTCAGGGTTACAACACCCACCGAGCCGGTGCTCTCCCCGGAGCCGAAGAAACCACCAGATTTTCTGCGCAGTTCCCGCAGATCCAGGCGGAGGCGGCAGCACATGGAGCGCACATCAGACGGTTCCATATCGGAGTTGATATAATTGGAGAAATAGGGAGTACCGTATTTGGCGGTCATCTCAAAGAGCATTTTATTATTTTCTGTGGCGGACCAGTCAAAGTCCTTGGTGATGGAATAAGTGGGGATGGGATACTGGAAACCGCGGCCGTTGGCATCGCCGCTGATCATAATATCAATGAAGGCCTTGTTGACGATGTCCATCTCCGGCTTGCAGTCGCCATAGGTGAAATCCATCTCCCTGCCGCCCACAATCGCGGGCAGATCCTTCAGATCATCCGGGACCGTCCAGTCCAGGGTGATATTGGAGAACGGTGCCTGTGTACCCCAGCGGGATGGAGTATTCACGCCGAAGACGAAGGACTGGATGCACTGTTTGACCTCTTTATAGCTTAAATTGTCCACCTTGACAAAGGGAGCCAGATAGGTGTCAAAAGAGGAGAAAGCCTGGGCACCGGCCCACTCGTTCTGCATGATGCCCAGGAAATTGACCATCTGGTTGCAGAGCGTGGAGAGATGGCTTGCCGGGGCAGAATTGATTTTGCCTGGGATGCCCAGCCCCTCCTGGATGAGCTGCTTCAGACTCCAGCCGGCACAATATCCGGTGAGCATGGACAAATCGTGCAAATGCAGATCGCAGTTGCGGTGGGCGTCGGCAATGGCCTGATCGTAAATTTCACTGAGCCAGTAGTTGGCTGTGACGGCGCCGGAATTGGAGAGGATCAAGCCTCCCACAGAGTAGGTGACCGTGGAATTCTCCTTTACCCGCCAGTCCTGCACATTCAAATATTTGTCTACCGTCTCCTTATAATCCAAAAAAGTGGATTTCACATTCCGCAGATTTTCTCTCTGCTTGCGGTAGAGAATATAGGCCTTGGCGACGGTCTCATACCCGCCGCGGGAAAGGACCGCTTCTACACTGTCCTGTATATCTTCGACAGCCACAAGGCTGTTTCGGATCTTAGCCTGAAAGTCTGCCGTAACTTTCAGCGCCAGAAAATCAATGACACTCTCATTGTAATCGGTTTGCGTGGCCTCAAAGGCCTTCTTGATGGCTCCAGCGATTTTACTGATATCAAAGTCGACGATGGTTCCGTCGCGCTTTGTTACCTGATACATGTACTCCCCTCCTTGTGTTTTTTCTGCAGATCCGCAATCGGATCATATGCCTCTCACCTGTACGCAGGGCACATAGGGCTCCACGGCTTTGGCGAGATCTCTCATTTCCTGTTCATTGTAGGCGGACAGACCTTCGATGCGGATGATATTGCCGGAATCCTTGAACTGCTGCAGATAGTATGCCCGGGCCCCGTGAATCCATTTGGCCGCGTCTATAAGACTTTCCCTGGAGTGGAGTCCCCGCACTACCGTAGTGCGGAACTCGTAGTCGATCTTTCCGGAGAGAAGAAAGTCCTTAGACCGTTCAACAGCGGCCATGTCCAGGTCCGCCGTACCCGCGGTTTCCCGGTACAGGGCGGGGGCATTTTTTATATCCATAGCGACCCGGTCCACCAGATTGTCCCGCACCAGGTCCCTGAGCATGTCCGGGAAACATCCATTGGTGTCCAGCTTGATTTTATAGCCCAGGGAGCGAATTTTTGCCAGAAAAATTCCGATGTCTTTCTGCATCAGGGGTTCTCCACCGGAGACAGCGACTGCATCAAGAATACCGCGGCGTTTTTTCAGAAACGCCAGGACATCCTCTTCCCCAAGCTGGGGAAAGGGGGTGATGCCGGGGAGGACAAGAGGCGCATTATGGCAGAAAGGGCATCGAAAATTGCATCCACAGGTAAAAACGGTGCAGGCCACCTGCCCCGGATAATCCAAAAGGGTGAGCTTCTGCAGACCGGCTAGTTGCATGTCCATCCTCCATGCCGCCTGGGAAACAGCGGCTGTACTGCTCTGTTATAATAAAGCAATTCCGGGTTCTTGTCAATAGAGAATTCACACAAGATATAGGAACAAATAGCCGTGTATTGCCCGGAAAGGCACAAAATATAGAAAAAACAGGTTATGTAAATATAAGGAAAAGAGAGCCTTTTCCCCCGCTGCGACCCGGCGCCGGCCTTTTTTCCGGCGAAGGGGAGCGGAGAGGAAGGGAATTCTTTCCGGAGGAGATGGTGATCGCCGGGACGGATCAATAGAAACAGCGGCATCAGAGAAACTTTGTGCCGCTTTTGTCTGGGAAGGGCTTGAAAATTGGGCGCTTTCCCATTACAATCAAAGCAACCCCTTGGATGGCGGGATCCGGGAGCAGAAAACCAGATCTCCTGGGAGGGAGCAGAGAGACAAGACCTGCGGCTTCGGCAGCTTGCTGCATTTTGGGAAACCGTACCTGACAGATGGCGCAGGGTCTTGCGAAGAGGAGGAGTGAGCATGGAGAGAAAAACACCCCTTTATGATACCCATGGCAGATATGGGGGGAAAATCGTGGAATTTGGCGGTTACCTGCTGCCAGTCCAGTACGGCACCGGCGTGATTGCGGAGCATATGGCTGTGCGCACTGCCTGCGGTCTGTTTGATGTCTCCCATATGGGAGAGATAACCTGTAGGGGAAAGGATGCCCTCAGGAACCTGAATCATCTGCTGACCAACGATTACACAAATCTGGCAGACGGCCGGGCGCGTTATAGTCCCATGTGCAATGAACAGGGCGGTGTGGTGGATGACCTGATCACCTATAAAGTTCGGGACGATACCTATTTTATTGTAGTCAATGCGGCGAACCGGGAGAAGGATTTTGCATGGATGAAAGAACATGCCTTGGGGGATGTGGTTTTTACGGATCTCTCCGATCAGGTGGCCCAGATCGCCCTGCAGGGACCGAAGGCGCAGGAAATTCTGGAAAAACTGGTTTCTGGGGAGCAGATTCCCCGCAAATATTACAGCGCTGTCTTCCAGGGACGGATAGGGGAGATGGAGTGTGTCCTCTCCCGAACCGGATACACCGGCGAGGATGGGTTTGAGATCTATCTCGCCGCGGAAAATGCAGAAAAAATGTGGGATCTACTCATGGAAACCGGACGGGATCAGGGACTGATCTGCTGCGGGCTTGGAGCCCGGGATACCCTGCGCCTGGAGGCGGGCATGCCTCTGTACGGACATGAGATGAACGAGCAGATCACGCCTTTGGAGGCCGGACTGGGTGCCTTTGTTAAGATGGGAAAAGAAGAATTTTTGGGAAAAAAGGCTCTGGCGCAGAGAGGAGAGCCGACCCGAAAGAGAGTGGGCCTGCGGGCTACCGGAAGGGGAATCCTGCGGGAAGGCCTGGATGTAGTTGCCGGAGATCGGAAAGTGGGGATTACCACCTCAGGAACCTTTGCCCCCTATCTGAAGCAGTCTGTAGCCATGGCGCTTCTGGATGCGGCTACTACAAAGCCGGGAACAGCAGTTGAGGTAGATGTCCGGGGGAGAAAAGTGGCGGCAGAGGTTGTTCCGCTCCCCTTTTACCACAAAGAGAAAAAAACATAAAGGAGAGGTAGTATTATGAACCAGCCTGCAGATTTGCTCTATTCCAAGACCCATGAGTGGGTGAAAGAGCTCGGGGACGGGACGGCATGGATCGGATTAACCGATTTCGCGCAGGATTCTCTGGGAGATATTGTCTTTGTGAATCTGCCTGAGGTGGGAGATGCGGTGACAGCCGGGGAGCCCTTCGCAGATGTGGAATCGGTAAAGGCTGTTTCCGATGTGTATTCACCTGTTTCGGGTGTGGTAGCGCAAGTCAATGAAGCCCTTCTTGATGCGCCGGAGAAGATGAATGAAGATCCATACGGCGCATGGCTGATCAAAGTAGAGAATATTACGGAAAGGGAAGAACTTCTGGAGGCGGACGACTACAGCAGCTTCTGCGAGAGCGAGGAATAAGTCAGAACATCTGGGAGGAAAGAGGATGGGATCCTATTTGTCCAATACGCCGGAAGAGCAGGCGCGTATGCTCCGGGAAATTGGCTTTGACAGCTTTGATGCCCTGTTTGATCATATTCCGGAACAGGTAAAATGCGGCGGCCTGCATCTTCCGGAAGGCCTTTCAGAGATGGAGGCATTTCAACAAATAGAGAATATGGCGGATAAAAATATCCGATTCCGCCATATTTTTCGGGGAGCAGGGGCTTATAACCATTACATCCCGGCGATTGTGAGAAGTGTAGCTTCCAAAGAGGAATTTGTGACGGCTTATACGCCCTATCAGGCGGAAATCAGCCAGGGGATTCTTCAGTCCATCTTTGAGTATCAGACCATGATCTGCGAGCTGACCGGGATGGACGGAGCCAACGCATCTGTCTATGACGGGGGAACAGCGGCGGCAGAGGCTGCGGCTATGTGCCGGGACCGCAAAAGGCAGACAGTCTGTGTCTCTGCGGCGGTTCACCCCCAGGTGATTCAGATCCTTCAAACATACTGTTATGGAAGCGGAACAGAGGTTGTTCTGATCCCGGAAAAAGACGGCATAACCGATAGGGAAGCGCTCCGGCGCAGTCTGGATGATCACAGTGCCTGTTTTTTGATGCAGTATCCGAATTACTATGGAAACATAGAACCTGCGGATAAACTGGGAGAAATTACCCACGAGGCGGGAGCCAAATTGATCATGAGCTGCAATCCCATAGCACTGGCTGTTCTGAAAACACCGGGGGAGTGCAAGGCGGATATCGCAGTAGGAGATGGCCAGCCGCTTGGCCTGGGGCTCTCTTTTGGAGGCCCGTATTTGGGATATATGGCGGCCAGCGAGAAAATGGTGCGAAAACTGCCGGGAAGAATTGTCGGACAGACGGTAGACAGGGATGGAGCCAGAGCGTATGTGCTGACATTGCAGGCGAGGGAGCAACATATACGAAGGGAGAAGGCCAGCAGCAATATCTGCTCCAATCAGGCCCTTTGTGCGTTGACAGCGGCTGTGTATCTGGCGGCTATGGGAGAAGAGGGACTGAAACAGGCAGCATCTCTTTGTATTTCCAAAGCACACTACCTGCAGCAGAAGCTGGCAGAAGCAGGGCTGCCTCTGAAATATAAGCAGCCATTTTTTCATGAATTTGTCACAATATCGGAAAAAAAGTCGGATGAGTATCTCGATGCTCTGCAGAGAAAAGGATTTCTGGGCGGCCTGCCGATCAGCGACCATGAGATTCTCTGGTGCGCTACAGAGAAAAACAGCCGGGAAGAGATGGACACTTTGGCGTCCATTGTCATGGAGGTAAGCCATGAAATGTATTTTTGAACGGGGCACACCCGGTCAGCGCTGTACGGTGCTGCCTGACAGCGATGTTCCGGTGGTCACACTGCCTGTGCCTGAGCGGAAGATCCCTCTTCGGCTGCCCCATGTGTCAGAGAATGAGATCAGCCGTCATTATACAAGTCTTGCTCAGCAGGTGCATGGGGTAAACAACGGATTTTATCCCTTGGGCTCCTGCACCATGAAATACAATCCAAAAGTCAACGAAGCAGCGGCGTCGCTTCCCGGATTTACGGCTATTCACCCCCTTCAGCCGGAGGACACGGTTCAGGGGTGTATGGAAGTCCTGGATTTGGCAAAGAAGATGCTGCTGGAAATTACCGGTATGGATGATATGACGCTGCTGCCGGCGGCGGGAGCCCACGGAGAGTTTACAGGACTGCTGATGATCAAAGCCTTTCATGACAGCAGAGGGGACATAAAGCGTACGAAAATCCTGGTTCCGGATTCTGCCCATGGAACGAATCCCGCCAGTGCCGCTATGGCTGGATTTGAAGTGGTCAATATCCCGTCGGGGGAAGATGGATGTGTGGATCTGGAAAAACTGCAGCAGGCAGTGGGAGAGGACACAGCAGGCTTGATGCTTACCAATCCCAATACCGTGGGACTGTTTGAAAAAAACATCCTGACGATTACCTCCATTGTCCATGATGCGGGGGGATTGACATATTATGATGGAGCAAACCTCAATGCGATTATGGGGATTGTGAGACCCGGGGATATGGGGTTTGATGTGATGCACATCAATTTGCATAAGACTTTCTCCACGCCCCACGGAGGGGGCGGGCCGGGGAGCGGGCCTGTTGCCTGCAAAGCTTTTCTTCAGCCGTTTCTGCCGGGGATGCTGGTGAAGAAGAAAGAGAGTGGGTACACCTTCGAGGCACCGGAAAAATCGGTTGGCAGAGTGAAAATGTTTTACGGGAACTTCCTGGTGGTTGTGAAAGCCCTGACATATCTTCTGATGCTTGGAAAAGAGGGCGTCCGGGAAGCCTCCTGCAATGCGGTTCTGAATGCAAACTATATGAAGCAGAAACTGCAGGACATCTATCCCATGGCTTATCCGGAAACCTGTATGCATGAGTTTGTCATGAGCCTGGAACAGCTGAAGAAGGAAAAACAGGTTACGGCTACGGATGTGGCAAAGGCGCTGTTGGACTATGGCATCCATCCGCCAACTATGTATTTCCCCCTGATTGTGCATGAGGCGCTGATGGTCGAACCCACGGAGACGGAAAGCAGAGAGACGCTGGATGAAGCAATCAAGGCATTTCGTCAGATCTATGACCGGGCACAGGAAAATGCAGAAAGCCTTCATGCGGCACCGCTGCATACCTGCGTCCGAAGGCCGGACGAGGTGCAGGCTGCCCGAAAACCAATCTTGCGGTATTCTTTTTCAGAATCCTCATAATCTTGCCATTCTGCCCCTTGCTCTTCACAAGGGGCAGAATGGCTTGTATGCACACCTTTCAGAAATGTTTGCGGGGTCGATTTTAAACATAACAAGAGCGCTGCTAAAAGCAGTGCTTTGGTTATTTGCATCACAAGGCTGCTGCAGAGCTTCCCGGGCGTCCTCTATTTTATTAGCCGGGCGGCAAAACGGCAAGCGGCAAGGAACCCTGTGTTTGACGGTTATGAAACGAAACAAAACAGAAGCAGGCTGGTTTCCACGAGTCCTTTTCTTGTTTCTTGAAGACAAAAAGGGACAGACTGCTGCAGCCTGTCCCTTTTGCAGGAATTTGGTCTTATTCCTGCGGAGTTTCTTCCTTTATCTTGGAATACTCTTCTTCAATATAGTTTTCCAGCTCCGTCAAGGCACCGATGATGTCTTCCGCCGCCAGGTCAGCAGCGGTCAGCAGAGTATGAATCTTGACAGCACGATCTACCAGCGTTGACTCAACTGTGCGGCCGAATACCGACTTCACAGGAACATCATCTCCATCGCGGTAAAAGGATACTTCATCGGGAATTCCGTTTCCATCATTATCGACCAGGTAAAAATTGAATTCACCATTTCCAGTCAGATCCACAGCAATCGCATTGACATCTCCGCTCTTGTTCAGATCCAGCAATCCAATGTCTGGGCTCTTGTCACCGTCCAGATCCAGGAGAATCTCGCGCCGGCCCGACCGAACAAGCAGCGGGCTCAGTTCCTCGTCCTTTTTTATCGCGCTTTTCAATTGTCTCAAAGTTCCCATCTTGTTGCTCCTTGCTTTTTTATTTCTATGAAGCTGACATAAATGACTTATTAGCTCAGCTTTAATAACTCTGTAAATCAATTATAAACAATGCAATTCCTTTTGTCAAGGATCTGACAGGGCATTCTCCCTGCTTTCGCTTTTGCAAACCAAACGATCTTTTTCTGAAGCGATCTACCTGGCGGAAGCATACGAAACGTTCACCCTAGAAGATATGAGTCATGGAAAGGCATGATGCTCTTCAGCGATGAGAATAGAATGAGAAAAAGCAATAGAGAACCGAACACACATAGAGGCGCTTTCCCCGTATAAAAAACATTCGCTGCGCTCTACTGCAATTTTTAGTTAGACGTTGTAAGCAGGATAAGAATAAAGTACGGAAAAATGCCGGGGAAAAATTTGAATTTTGAAGCCTTTCATAGCCGCATCAACTGCAACACAATGGAAGGTGAGACGCCGGTTTCGAAGTGAAAGATTGATAGCGACATCAAATTATACCACATGTCGTTATAAAAAACATTGCTCAATTCACTATGGCTTTCGGCAGACTCGATATTAAAATTTTCTTTTTAGCAAAAAGGGATTAGACAAAATCCTTCCGGATAGATATAATGCATAACAGAGGCAAAAATGTCAGTCAGAAGAACTGGCTGAAGCACTATTTTGCTCTCACACTTCTTTTAACGGGAGGAGTACTTATGGGTCTTGCAGATACTGCAGCAAAGGAGTATATCTCTGAGCCGGATGTATTCGCAGATGTCTTCAATTATGGTATTGGAAGAGAAAAACAGTTGATAGAGCCAGATCAACTGAAAGAACTGGATACTACGAGTATATCCATTCCTTACGAAAAGGGGAAAAAGAATAAATTACAGCTATATCCAATCCAAAGAGAACAGGATGTCCTTAAGGTAGCAGCTTTAAAAACAGATGGCAAGTTGCAATATTTAATTCTCAGCTCTGAAATTCAGATGAATGTGCACTATGCGATGCCTGTTCGCGTTATGGAAAACCATTCCTTTTGTTACAGCAATCAAGTGCAGCACTTTAAGGCAAAGCATCGCAAAGAGAACGACCTCAAGGATTCAGCGGAGTTTCTCTCAGGAATGACGAAAACAGACAGGATATATCCAATGATTACCGCGGTAGTGAATTTAGGCAAAAAACCATGGGAAAGACCTGTTCATTTGACCGATATGATGGACGAATATCCTGATGATTTCAAGCCTTACCTGAATAATTATAGTTTCATTTTGATTGATCCTATGAGGATGGACGAGAAGGACTTTGAACTGTTTCGCAGCAGCTTGGGGAAAGTTCTCCATTTGGTGAAGTACCAAAACGACGGAAAGATGTTGAAGAACCTGTTAGACAGCGATAAAGCCTATCAGGAGATGCCTATAAATGCAGCCATAGCTATGAAAGCCATAATCCATATCGATATTCCAATTGATTCGAAAGAGGGGAAAAAGATGGGTACAGTGAATGTTTGTAAAGCTGTTCAGGATTTGATGGACGATGCCCGTAAAGAGGAGAAACGCCGTGCCGATCAAGAGAAGCTCCGTGCCGATCAGGCAACCCAGCGTGCTGATCAGGCTGAGAAAAATATGCGTGAGTCAGCAAGGAAATTGTTGAATATGGGCTTAACGGCGGAGCAGGTGGCAGTGGTCCTGAATTTCTCGGTCGATGAAGTTCGGAGTCTAGGTTAACGCCAATATGGGAAGGCAGAATCGAGGATTATATCACAAAAAGAATCTAGGTTTGATTTGTGCGTAGATGCACGGTAACGCAGCGATTCTGTCTAGCGAATGTTGACTCGGAAAAAGAGGCCACAACTATGCAAACAGGGAAAGCATGTAAAGCTGTTCAGGATTTGATGGACGATGCCCGTAAAGAGGAGAAACGCCGTGCCGATCAGGCAACCCAGCGTGCCGATCAGGCTGAGAAAAATATGCGTGAGTCAGCAAGGAAATTGTTGAATATGGGCT
>CAZGAM010000002.1:0-808 GCA_964523685.1 uncultured Oscillospiraceae bacterium
ATTGAGCATATCATGCCAACGGTCTTGACAGAACAGTGGATTTGTGAATTGGGCGATAATTATTCGGATATTCATTTAAAGAAGATGGATACTATTGGTAATATAACAATCATACTGCACAAGAATGAACTGGGCAGTATGAATTTTACCGAGAAGAAAAAAATTTATGAGAGTGATGATAATTTTTTAGTTTCCAAAATTGCCATATGCAATAAAGATACTTGGAACGCCGATGCTATAGACGAAAGGACTTCTAAACTTATCAGGTTCCTGTTAGAAAGTGTGCTGCCGATTCCTAATCAAATGAGGAATGCGAATAACTACAAGATCAAGGGAAACCGTTTATCTTTTAAAGAGTTGAATTTACTTGGCTTTAACATATATTTTTATGATGATCAAAGTATTGTAGCACGTGTTGTCGGTGATAGAGAGGTAGAATTTGAAGGGAAGATATGGCACCTTTCGCCCTTAACTCGAGAAATCCAGACTCGGCGTGGTAAAGTGACACAGTCCGGAGCATATCAGGGTGCAAATTACTGGGCTTTTGATGGCGTGAAATTGATTGATCTTATGTAGTGCAGCATAGTGCTTCCTATGATCACGATAATTCTACCCCAATTTTCTGCATATGGTTAGTTCATGGAGGCAGTTATGTCGGTTCCTGAGAGCATCCGTAAAGTTCCACGTCCCAAGAATACCATCGTGGCAGATAATGGGAGAGAGGGTCCTTATCGTTGGGCTGTGCGTGAGCGTTCTGGTGTGAAATACAAGACGGGTCTGAAAAATCCGCAGCCCCAGACAGGTAAAG
>CAZGAM010000002.1:818-17663 GCA_964523685.1 uncultured Oscillospiraceae bacterium
GGTTGCCTGTGAAATCACAGAAGAGAAGTCCTGTTTGCAGGAGGAGAATAAGAAGGGTGACGAAAAGGTAGGGAGTTTGGCAGATCCATCCTTTCTCGAATATGGTGCATCTGCCTTTGTCCATAGTTTCGTCCAGGACATTGAAAATGACTTGTTGGAGGTTTTTGGTCAGGAAACGACATTCCAACTTCTGTCGGCAGCTCTGCTTCGAGTTCTCGATCCAGAGATTTCGGACTCGCAGCTGCAATTCCACTACAACACATGCTTTATTTCCCAGTTTTATCCAGAAACAGCGCTCAGCAGCAAGGAAGTGCACAAGTTGGAGTATCGTCTGGGGGTAGATGAAAAAAGCCGCAGGGCATTCGCGGAGAGGCGATACTCTAAAATCCCGGCAGATCACCATGTTGCGATAAGCCGTATGCGCAAGCAGGACAACCGCACGGATAATAGCCTCAACGGCTTTGCGGACAAGCCGCGAGGGCAAGAGTGTGGCGGGATTTCCCTCTATGCTTACGATGTGGAAACTAAAGAGCCTGTCTGCAGTGAAATTGCCCCTAGCAGCTGGATTGATGCCAGCACCTATGCTCGGTTCATCCGCGATCACACGATTACGCAGGGGATCTTAGTCGAAGAAAAAGGATTTCCTCCTGCCTACTTGGAAAGTATGCTGAAGGAATGCCCAGGTGTCCACTTTCTGACTCCAATTCCAGACAAGGACCAGCGGGTTACAACCTATGGGGTGCATCGGTATCATACATCGATTTCCGTCAACGGCAGGAATATCCTATGCCATAAGGTGAAACTGCCTGACGGCTATTTTCTGTATGCCTACCGGGACATTCAAAAAGCATATGAGGCGGAATACGCATTCAGTAAGAAAATCATCACGGAAGGTGGTTCTTTTGATCCCGCCTTATATGCCAGCAGCCTGCCGGCCTTTGGCTCGCTTGTGTTGGAGTCTGATTTGGATATGCAGCCGGAAACCGCTTATGCAGCCTTTGAGGAACGCCGGCAAGTAGAAGAGATTTTTCGCCTATATCATACTCCTGTTGATTTAGACATAAATGATAAACAAAGTGATTTTATGATCGTAGGCTCTGCATTGATTAATTTACTTTCTGCTTTGGTTACAAGCAGAATATACCAATTTATAGAACAAACAGGTAAACTCGATTGCTGCACATACCCGGATATCATGGCTGTCCTTCAGACAGCATGGAGACGTGTGGACGCACCACCGCCGGTCACAGGAGATATTTACTGGGTCCATCTCTTCCAAGAGGCAGCTTGGGTTATGGAGCAGCTTGGTATTTCGCGGCCTGGCACAGCTTGGAATCTGACGATACCCGCCGATCTGGCCGCTGGACTAAATGGCGATAACAATTTTCTACCGGAAGTGCCCCCAGAGGACAAGAGGAATCCTGGCGGCGCACCAAGGGAAGAGCCCGCTGCAAAGCGAGGTCCAGGTCGCCCAAGGGTCCATCCACCCAAAGATCCGAATGAGCCCAAGCGGCCGGTTGGCAGGCCTAGAATTCATCCCCCCAAGGACCTGAACGAACCCAAGCGCAGAAGGGGACGGCCGAGAAAGACCCCTCAGCCCGAGGTTTGAAGGCGCCGGGACTTGCGTTTGGACCCAGATGAGCAGGGGAACGTACATCCGGCTTTCTGCACACGTCTAGACTGCATATCTGTCAAAACTGGGAACAGACAATGGAAAGCGGAAGGTTGCCGCAATGGAAAGCGGAAGGTTGCCGCGGAAGGTCGCCGCAAAAAAAGAAGAGAGCCGAAAGGCTCTCTTCTTTGCCGTTTATCAATGCCACACCCCCGTGCGCTTTGTTAATTGGAAAGGAGTTTCCTGTATGAGAAAGCATCAAGAGGAGAAAGGGGAGTTAAAGGAATGCCCATAGGAGGTGTGGCTGGCGGCAATTTTAACAGCAGGGAGTTATAGGACTCCCATGCCCTTGTATATATAATCACAATTTGGGCAATATGTCAAGAAGATTTTTCGTTTTTTGTGTTTTTTTTATAAATCCATACCAAAAACATATTCAATAAGAGGGAAATTGGAAAATAATTGGAATCTTGAGAGGGCAGAGGATACGGTCAGTGTCACGGCAGAATTTCTTCCACGCAGGCGTGGTTCTGAGGACCCATTCGAGGAAAGGCACGCTGATTTTTGGGGTACACGGTTCAAGGGAAGTTGCTTTGGCCATCAGGGAAGGGAGAGGCCAAGAGGGAACGCCTGCTAAGTTCCGGAAGCAGACCGCCGGCGTGCCGCAGACTTGGTTCAGAACGGAGACAGAGGCCAAATCCTTTTGAAAAAACATCTCGGCTTTCAGGGTATTTCAAGCAGACGCGCTCTTCAGCAGGGAGAGCACATCCGAGACAATTTGCTGGGGCGGACCTTTTACGACGGCTCCTGCTGCATCAGCATGACCGCCGCCTGAGGGAGAGAGACGGTGGAGAATGTTTCCAGCATGGATCGTTCCCTTTGTTCGAAGGGTCACCTTCCAGGAACCATCTGATAATTCCCGCAGAAAAAGGCCTGCTTCTGTTCTTTCCGGAAGCATGGAGAGCAGAGAAATCTTGTCCATATCGTCCTCTGCAGCGCCGCAGGCGGAGATCGTGCTCTGAGGAAGTGTCATGATGCAGAGGCCGTCTGAAAGAACCATCGTGGCGAACAGAGCACTTTCCAGACGGAGCCTAGCGGGGCTTTTCGTCTCAAAAAATTCCCTGGTGAGAGCAGCCGCGTCAAATTCCCTCTCCCGCAAAGCGCCGGCAATGGTGAGAGTCCTGCCGGTAGTGCCCGGTGTGCGGAAGCAATTGGTATCCGTGGTCAGTGCAATATAAAGAGCTTCTGCGGATTGGCTGGTAAGGGGTGCTTGCAGCTGCTGCAATAACAGATAAATCAGCTCGCCGGTGGAGGCACTGTCCGCCTCTACATAGCTGAAACGGGCATATCCGCTGTTGGTCCCATGGTGGTCAATGGCTAAATCTGTTTTTTGCGCCAAGTGCCTCAAGCCTTCTGGAAACTGCTCTTCGCTGGGTGTATCGACCGCAGCCAAAAAGCAAGGATGAAAATCGTCTGGCGGGAAGTAGGGGACCATGTAGGGTATGTAGCGGCGCATGCTGGGAGGATTGCAGGCGAGGTAGGCGGTTTTGCCTAAGGCACGCAGGCCTAGGCACAGAGCGCATCCGCTACCGGCGGCATCGCCGTCCGGCCGGATATGTGTGATGATGAGTATATTCTCCGCCTTCCTAAGTAAGTCCGCGGCTTGTTGGATGCTTGCCATGCGTTTCATGTCTCCTTCAAAGAAATCTCGGCGGGATCGCCGGATAGGTTCTGGGCCCGCCAGAGCCGCGCAAAAACGCCGTTTTTCGCAAGAAGTTCCTCCTGTGTGCCCAATTCTACAATGTGTTCGTTTTCAATAACGGCAATTCTGTCTGCGTTTTTCACGGTAGACAGGCGATGAGCAATAATCATGCTGGTGCGACCCTGCGCAAGATGATCCAGGGAAGCCTGAATGCGCTGTTCCGTGACGCTGTCCAAAGCGCTGGTGGCTTCATCCAGGATGAGAATAGGCGGATTTTTCAGAAACACTCGTGCGATGCTCAGCCGCTGCTTCTGTCCTCCCGAGAGCATGACTCCCCGTTCCCCCACAAAGGTGTCGTAACCATCCGGCATGGCAAGAATTTCTTCATGGATTTCTGCCTGAATCGCGGCGGCAATGATTTCCGCATCCGTGGCATCCGGGCGGCCATAGCGGATATTTTCCCGAATCGTATCGGCAAAAACAAACACATCCTGCTGGATGATCCCAATAGCATGGCGCAGGCTGTGCTGCGTTACATCCCGCACATCCTGGCCGTCTATGGTGACCGATCCGGCTGTGACATCATAAAAGCGGGGCAGCAGCTGGCATAGTGTGGTCTTGCCGCCGCCGGAAGGGCCTACCACCGCCAGACACTGTCCGTGGGGGAGAGAGAAACTTACATGCTCCAGGACAGGAACCCCGTCTCCATAGGAGAAGGAAACATCTTGGTATTCAATATCTCCCTTTACATTTTTCAGTTCTACGGCATCAGGTTTATCCTGAATATCCGGCTGTGTATTCATCAGATCACGGAAGCGTTTGAATCCGGTCATGCCATCGGTAAAAGTTTCGATAAAATCGGCAAGCTGCGTAATCGGCCGGGTGAAGGTGGAAACATAGAGGGAGAAAGTAATCAGGTCCACGATATCCATCCGCCCTTTCATAATGAAGAAACCTCCGGCGGTAATGGTCAGTACCTGCATGAGGCTCATAGTGGACTCGATCCCGGAGTGGTATATTCCCATGGTTTTATACCATTTTCTTTTTGCATTTTTGAAAAACGCATTGGCGGACTGAAACTTGTCTGCTTCTGTGGATTCGTTTGCGAACGCTTTGGCAGTACGGATACCGGAGATGCCGGATTCTATCGAGGCGTTGATCTCTCCCAGATTTTGTTTCACTTCCGCGTTGGCAGCGTTCATGCGGCTGTTCCAGCGCACGGTGAACAGAATAAACAGAGGTACCACAGCCAGGATCATGACTGCCAGCGGCCAGCATATGGTGCAGAGAATAGCAAAGGCGCCTAAAATTGTGACCGTGCTGGTCATGAGATTCTCCGGCCCATGATGACTGAGTTCCGTGATAGAAAAAAGGTCATTGGTGATGCGGCTCATGATGACGCCTGTACGGTTATGATCAAAAAAGGAGAAAGACAGGGTTTGGATGTGGTTCAGAATATCGGTACGCATATCTGCTTCCAGTTCTACCCCCATCACATGGCCTTTGTAGGTGATGATGTATTTGCAGAAGGCTTTCAGCATATAAGCGGCAGCCAGAATGGCCATGACGGTGAAAAACATGCCGAACTGCCTAGCGGGCAGGAGTGTATTGAGCGTATAGCGAGTGGCATAGGGAAATAAAAGATCTGCGATGCATGCAATCAGAGCGCAGAACATATCCAGCAGAAAGAGCTTGATATGGGGTTTGTAGTAGCTGATAAATAATCGTATAGGGTGAGCGGAAAAATCCTTTTTCATGAAATACGGCTGGTCCTCCTGTTTCTAGGGGTAAGAATATGGGAAATCTTCTTGAGGAAAGCAGGGGAGAAAACTCCCTGCTGGAAAACAGCAGCAAAATCTGTTTTTGATACGTGGGACTGTATACGGTGTGAAGGCACCGGCTGCAGAAACTGAAGGGCGGACAGGAGACAACAGTGCTCTGTGCATCCCCAGGAAAGCGCACCTGCGATGAAAGCTCCTGTGCGTGTGAAGAAAGGCGTCAGGCTGCCGTGGCAGGATCCTTCCAAATGCGGCTGGTTTTGGCGTTTCAGTTCAGAGCAAATGATTGGGCTCCGCTTTTAAAAATATCTGTTCTCTATTTGGGGAAAAAGAAGGAACCAGATTGGCAGGGCGCATAAAAAGTGGGCTGAGCGAAAATACTCAGTCCACTATAGAATTTCCAGATTTAAAGTCCAGGCCTTTACAGCGAGACAATCAGGATCTGATCTTGATCCGTGGTGACAGAGATGCTGTGTATCTGGCCCTTATGTTTATCGACGATTTCCGAGGCAATGGCATCTTCAATATCCTTCTGGATTTGTCGGCGCAGGTTTCGAGCTCCATAGGTGAGGGAATAGCTCTTGGCAACCAGATAATCCACAACAGAGTCATCCCAGGTAAAATCGATTTTCCGCTCTGCCATGACATCCCGCAGTTCGCCAAGAATCAGCTGGGCAATACCGCGGAAAGTCTCTTTGCTCAGGGGCTGGAAGTAGATGATTTCATCTACACGGTTGATGAATTCCGGGCGCAGGAACTCCCGCAAAGCCTTCATGGCCTTCTCCCGGCCGAGTTCTCCCAACGTCTGGCCAAAGCCAATGCTGGAGGAAGACTGGTTGTCAGATCCTGCGTTGGTGGTCATAATCAGTACGGTGTTTTCAAAATTGACGGTTCTGCCCTGGGCGTCGGTGATTCGGCCGTCATCCAAAATCTGCAGGAGAATGTTCATCACATCCGGGTGGGCCTTCTCAATTTCATCAAAAAGAACAACCGAATACGGCCGGCGGCGGATTTTCTCGGTGAGCTGCCCGGCGTCATCGTATCCCACGTAGCCCGGAGGAGATCCAATAATTCGGGAAACAGAGAATTTTTCCATAAATTCCGACATGTCCAGACGGATGAGGCTCTCCGGGGTAGAGAACATATCCATAGCAAGCTGTTTGACAAGTTCGGTTTTGCCAACGCCAGTACTGCCCACAAATATGAAGGAACAGGGTTTGCGTTTCGCCTGCAGTCCGACCCGGCCTCTCTTGATGGCAGCGCATACTGCATCCACTGCCTCGTCCTGCCCGATAATATGTTTTTTCAGCCGATCCTTCATTCCGGAAAGACGCTCAAATTCATCTTCGGTTATACTGGCCGCAGGGATCTTCGTCCACAGTTCGATCACGCGGGCGAGATTGTTGGCGGTGAGGACGGGCCTCCCCGCTGCGCGGATCACAGACAGCTCATCGTTAATCTGCATCTGCCTGGAACGAATAGCAGCCAAGCGCTCAAAGTTGTCCGACTCTGCGGTGAGCAACAGCTCCCGCTCCTTGTTCAGATCGGCATCTTCCTTTTCCAGACGAAGACGTTTGGCTGTGGCTGTATTTTTTAAGTTTACATCCGAGCATGCCTCATCCAGAAGGTCTATCCCTTTATCTGGCAGGAACCGGTCGGTGATGTACCGCTCCGACAGTTTTACAGCCAGCTCGCACATTTCATCCGGGATGGTTACATCATGGAATTCCTCGTAATAGGAGCGCACGCCCTTGAGAATCTCCACACTGTCGGCGATCGAGGGTTCGGATACTGTCACAGGCTGGAAACGGCGTTCCAGAGCGGCGTCTTTTTCTATGTATTTTCGATATTCATTGAAGGTCGTGGCGCCAATCACCTGGATCTCACCCCGCGAGAGAGCCGGCTTCAGAATATTGGCGGCATTCATACTTCCCTCCGCCTCTCCGGCTCCTACCAGGGAGTGGACCTCATCAATCACCAGAATGACATTGCCCTCCCGGCGAATTTCATCGATGAGCCCCTTCATACGGTTCTCAAACTGGCCGCGGAACTGTGTACCGGCCACCAGAGCCGTCAGATCCAGCAGATAGACTTCCTTATTCTGCAGTTTATAGGGCACATCCTGCTGGCTGATCCGCTGCGCCAGACCTTCGGCAATCGCGGTTTTGCCAACGCCGGGCTCGCCGATCAGGCAGGGGTTGTTTTTCTGCCGCCGGTTGAGGATCTGAATGACTCTCTCCAGCTCATCCTTCCGCCCTACCATCCGGTCCAGCTTGCCCTCCCGGGCCTGGTCTGTAAGACAGATGCAGTAGTTCTCCAAGTATTTCTTTTTGGAACGGCGTTCCTGTCCATTCGGGGACGAACCAGGCCCGGGCGAGGGGCCGGGATTTCCTGAATTGCCCGCGGGAGGACCAAAAAGACGGTTCAGGAAGGGAAAAGTGGCGGTCTTTCCCTGATCGGAGTCGTTGTCATCTTCCCCACTGTCTGAAGGTTCCAAATTCATCAGGTTTTCCAGAGATTCTCCATTGCCCAGAATATTGGACATCTCACCGGAAAGGTTGTCTATGTCTTCCTCGGAAAGGCCCATACGGTTGAGAATGTCATCTACCGGTTTAATATGAAGCTGCCGGGCACAATTAAGACAAAGGCCCTCGTTTCGGGTCTCATTATTTTCCATTTTTGTGATAAAAACAACTGCCACATTTTTATGACAGCGGGCGCAGAGTACTGGTTGCATGCTTAACTCCTATCTATATGCTTGTGCAGGGGCGTTTGTCTTCGTTATTCGGTAAAACGGATCGACTATGGCCAATCCGTGGAACTACAAAGAAATATAATTTGACAGCAGATCCCGTGTCAGGAAGAAATTGGCAACGCCGGTTGCTCGCAAATCGGCTTCCGGCAGCACCAGACCGGCGAAATTAAATACCCACACCACGAGAGAGCAGAGCAAAGCGCCTGAAAAAAGGCCGATGGCAATGCCGCCAATATCGTTAACAATACCTACGTAGGGAATTTTGAAACTCAAATTGGGTAAGTTCACAATTACAGTCAGAATAGAGAAAACCATGATAAAGGCAATGAGGAATCCGCCATACCAGGAGATGGACTGGCAGCTGATCGTGGTGACTGCAGAGCTGACAGTCGCGTTATTTTCATTCACATAATTCATGGTTTTTTCCGTCATGGATTGGGTTAAACGCTCATAAAGGCCCAAGTTCTTATAGGTATTATAAACGATCTCTTCTTCCTTCCCCGGATCGGAGTTGATCATATCCGTCATGGAATAAGGCACATCATATTTTCCTGTCTCGTCCGGTGTATATCCAAATGCCTGATAGGTTGTGACTTCCAGTTCGGAATCCATAAAGCCGCTGACAAAGGGTTTGAGAACGGGGATAATCTCATAAGAAAAAGTGTCGGACAGCAGCTGTGCCCCATACAGAGATAAGACGATGCACAGCACCTGCACGATACTCATGATAATTCCTTTTTTATAGCCCTGCCAGGCACAGATGACCAGAATAGCAATAAGCAGGACATTTATGATAGTGTTCAGGGGAACGGATAGGTTCAGAGACGCAAAAGCAGTTGTGGCCGTATCCATTAAGCAGTACCTCTCAAGGAAACATAGGATAAGCGGAAGGTTGTCAGAAACTGTAGACCTCCGCGTAGTTGGTGGCGATCAGGAGCGCTTCTCCACGGGAGCGGAGAAGGGCGTATTTGAATCCCGGCAGGCCGGAGAGACGGCTCTTTTCGGCCAGAGAGCTGTTATAGAGGATGGCGCCATCTGAGCAGAGGACCAGAACTTCCAGATCCGAGGCTGCCAGACAGACAATGGCACTGTCCACCTGGGCTGTGCCCAGTTCCTGTCCAGCCGGATCCAGAGTAACCAGGGTTGCCGTTGTCCCGGTACGATACGGACTGAGCGCAATGGCTGCGCAATTGGCTCCGTCAAAGGTATAACCCACCAGGTATTGCCCGGCAAAGGCGTAGGTGTTCTGCCAGGTCCCGTCTGCGGTGAAGAAAAATACTTGATCGCCGGACAGAGCACACAGGCGGTTGGAGTTAAACCAGTGAAGATCCAACAAGATCGTGTCGTCAACCGAAAAAGCTGCCTGCTGGCTCTCCCGGTTCAGATCAAAGAATCGCACTTCGCTGCCGGTGGTTGTGTAGGATAGCACCGCCAGATGCTCCCCGTCGGGAGAAACACAGGCACTGAGCACCCAGGCAGAGGAGGAAAACCACTCATAAATTTCATCCAGATTGGGATCGTACACCGTGACCAGCGCTCTCCGGCCGGTATATTCCGTCGTGACGGAGATATACCCGCCCCGGGAGACGGTTGCGGAAAGGATTTCATTGGATACCGGGATCTCTTCTACAGTACCGTCGAAGCGGGCAACAGCCAGCTTCGTGCCGCCCAGATCATAGAAAATGGCAAAGTCCTCGCAGCCATCGGCGGTTGGGTTCTCCATCTGCATCAGCTTGCTGGTGACCGCTGTACCTTCGGAATTGAGAAGTTCCAGACCGGAAGAATTGGCCACTGCCAGACCGTTCCCGGCGGCGGCAAAGGATTCTCCGGATCCGGCGTCAAATACAAACTCATCTTCCGGCGTTGCGGTGTCATCGTACAGAACCATATTATCGGCGGAGAAATTGTCCCGGTATATCCATACGACCACAGCTGCCGCCAGAAGTACAATCGCCGCGATCAGCGCTACAATGGCACTCACGGCATCCCGCTGGCTGAAAGGTCCTCCCGACTCCCGGGAGGGTTCCTCTTTGGCGCGCACCCGGCGGAAAAAGACCCGTTTTTTATCTGGTGCAGGGGGGATATCCTCCGTATCCTCCGTACGGTGCATCTTGAGCCGGGGCGATTGGCTGTCTTCTTCCGCGGCCTCCTGCGGCTGGACGGGGACAATATGCGGTTTCGTTTCCGGGGAGGCAGAAGAAGGCTCCTCATCCCCGCTTGGCGGGGCTTTGGCGGAGGTTTCCGACGTTTTTTTCCTGTTCTGGCTCGCGGATGCCTCATGGGCGCCGTGAGCAGCATCTCTGTGCGGCTGCCTGTCGGTGCCTTCTGTTTCTTTAAGGTGTTTGCTTGCCATCGGGTATCCCCTGAATTTTTCGTATTACATGTCAATACTATAGCACAACATATATGTTTTTGTCTATACCGTTAAAATAAAGAAAATTACCAGGGAAAAGCGCAGCCGGTGTGCATTAGCCGCTCAGGGATCCTGCGCCATCATGGTTCCCACTGGCCCGTCATACCACAGCCGGTTCATATAAAGGCCCTGGGGCGGCATGGTAGGTCCCGTGAGGCGCCTGTCCCCCCGTTCCAGCAGTCCGGGTATATCCGAAACGGAGATTTTTCCGTCAGAGGCGTACACCAGCGTCCCTACGATGGCGCGCACCATGTTGTACAGGAACCCATTGGCGCATACCGTGATGCTGATACTGTTCCCCTCCCTGCGTACCCGGCACCAATAGACGGTGCGCACCGTTGTGCGTGTCTGGGTTCCCACACTCCGCACAGCGGCGAAATCGTGGGTGCCGACAAAGGCGGAAGCAGCTTGGGCCATCACCTGCTCATCCAAAGGCCCGGGCCAGAAGCAGGAGTGCAGATCCAGAAAGGGGTCGCGGATCCGACTGTTGTGGATTTTGTAGAGATATTCTTTTTTCAGGCAGGAAGTAGTCGCGTTGAAGTCCTCCGGGGCCTCTACCGCGGACTGCACGGCTATATCCCGTGGCAGCCTGCTGTTGAGAGCCAGGGGGATTCGGTCAATGGGAATAGAGGAACTGGTTCGGAAGTTGGCGCAGTAGCGCAGCGCATGCACGCCGGCGTCCGTCCGTCCGCAGCCGGTCACATGGACACTATGCTGCACGGTTTTTTCCACGGCGCGTTCCAGCGTTTGCTGCACGGTACTTTCCCGAGCCTGAGTCTGCCAGCCGTGGTAAGCCGCGCCGTCATAAGAAAGGCGCAGAGCAATATTCCTCATATTCCAACCTTCCTGAGCAGGAGAATTCCTCCCATAAACAGAGCGCCCAGCGCAAAGGCGGCAGCGTCTGCGCCGCCCATTTTCAACTGTTTCATGCGGGTTCTGCCCTGGCCGCCGTTATAACAGCGGCACTCCATGGCCAGAGCCAGTTCATCTGCCCGGCGGAAAGCGGAGACGAAAAGAGGGATCAGCAGAGGCAGCAGAGCCTTGGCCCGCTGGACCAGAGAGCCTGTTTCAAAATCGGCGCCTCTTGCCTTCTGGGCAGACATGATTCTGTCTGCCTCTTCAATCAGTGTGGGGATAAAACGAAGAGCAATGCACATCATGAGACTCAGCTCATACACAGGGATATGCAGTTTATTGAGCGGGGAGAGAAGTCTCTCCAGAGCGTCGGTAATGGCTAGGGGAGAAGTGGTATAGGTGAGAAGAAAAGTGCCGGAAACAAGCAGCAATATCCGAAATACCATGGAAACAGCCCGCCTCACCCCCGTATAGGTGATGTGAATAAACTGCCACTGGAAGAGAATATCGTCGCCCCCCGTGAAGAAAATATTTAAAACGGCGGTAAACACAATGATGAACACCAGAGGCTTTAAACCCTTGAGCATGGCCTTCGGCCGGATATGGGCCACGGCGGCAGTACAGACCAGAGCGGCAAAGGCGAGCAGATAGCCGCCCCAGGTGGCGGCGAGGAAAAGCGATATAATATAAAGGAGTGTCAAAAGCAGTTTGGTTCTGGGATCCAGGCGGTGGATCGGTGTGTCGCCCGGAAAATACTGGCCCAGCGTGATGTCCTTCAGCATGAGGTCACCTTCCTTTGCCACACAGGGAGAAGAGAGGTTGCCAGCTGGTCCACTGTGAAAATACCTTCCGGAAGGGCCACACCCTTTTTCCGCAGCAGCATGGCAATTTGGGCAGCAGGCGGAAGTTCCAGTCCCACAGAGAGCAGTTTTTCGCTATGGCTGAATACTTCCTCCGGTGATCCGTCCAGAATCACACGGCCTTCTTCCAGTACGACCAGACGGCTGCACCGGTTGGCAATGGTCATGTCGTGGGTGACAAGAATCACCGTGGCCATGCTGTTCTGCTGCCAGAAAAACAGCTTTTCCAGCAGGTCTTCCCGGCCCGCCGGGTCCAGACCGGCTGTGGGCTCATCCAGTACCAGCACCTCCGGCTCCATAGCCAGCACACCGGCGATGGCAGCCCGGCGCTTCTGCCCTCCGGAAAGCTCCAGAGGCGATTGGGAAAAGCAGCTTGCCTCCAGCCCGACAAAAAATGCTGCCTGTTGGACCCGGCGGTCGATCTCCTCCTGAGATAGATGGAGATTTTTCGGCCCAAAGGCTATATCTGCCTTCACCGTCTCCTCAAAAAGCTGATATTCCGGATACTGAAAGACAACTCCGACCCGGAATCTGGCATCCCGCATGGATGAGCGGGAAGCAAAAATATTCTGACCGTCCAGAAGTACGGTCCCGCTGGTCGGTTTCAACAGGGCATTGAGATGACTGATCAGCGTGGATTTCCCGCTTCCAGTATGACCAATCAGGCCAATGGTCTGCCCCCTTTCCAGGGACAGGTTCAGGTGGTTCAGAGCCATCTTTTCAAAGGGCGTGCCCCGACTGTAGATATGTGTCAGATCCTGCAGTTGAATGAAACTCATGCCAGCGCCTCCCGGATGGTATCAGCGCATTCTTCCGCTGTGACGGCGGTTAGATCCACCGGCATGCCGGCGGCAGAGAGTTTTTCCAGCAGGGCGGTGGTCTCCGGTACGGTGAGATGCAGCTCGCGCAACCTTTGCGCCTGGGGAAAGATTTCTTTCGGCGTTCCGTCCAGTACGATTTTTCCCCGATCCAGGACAATGACCCGGTCAGAGCGTACGGCCTCTTCCATGTGGTGGGTGATGAGGACTACCGTGATGCCCTTATCCCGGCACAGATGCTCTGCTGTGGAAATGACCTCCTCTCTTCCCCGGGGATCCAGCATGGCGGTAGGTTCATCCAGAACCAGAACCTCAGGATCCATGGCCAGCACACCGGCGATAGCTACCCGCTGCTTCTGTCCCCCTGACAAAAGGTGCGGCGCATGCAGGCGGAAAGGGTACATGTCCACCTGATGGAGCGCCTCGTCCACCCGGCGGCGAATTTCTGTGGGTTCAACGCCCAGATTTTCCGGGGCAAAGGCCACATCATCTTCCACTACATTGGCGACAATTTGGTTATCCGGATTTTGGAATACCATCCCCACCCGTCGGCGGATCGTAAGCAGACATCCTTCGTCTATGGTGTCCATGCCGCATACCAGGACCTTGCCGGACTGGGGCAGGAGAATGGCGTTGAGATGCTTTGCCAGAGTAGATTTTCCGCTGCCGTTGGCGCCCAGAATAGAGACAAAGGTGCCGGGCAGAATGTCAAGACTTACACCCTGAAGGGCAGGCTGGTTCGAATCTGGATAGGTATAGGTGACATCTTTTACGTGAATGACAGAATCCATTCCTGTGAACCTTTCAAAATGATCGCTCCCAGCGGCAAGAACATCCGCACGGAAGCACCAGACCGCTGTCTGTGACCCGCAGTCCCAGTTCCTGGGCGTCACAGGTACCGCCGAACCGTCTGGCAAACAGCGTTTCTGTGATATAGGTCAATACCGAGGGGGACAGCCCCGTCGTATAGGAGTTGAGGAGTACGAACAGCGGGTTATCGCTGAGAAGGGGAAGCAGAGAGCACAGGAAAGGCCATAAGTCCTCCTCCAGCCGCCAGAGCTCTCCTCCCGGTCCCCGCCCGTAGGAGGGAGGATCCAGAATCAGCGCATCATAATGATGGCCGCGGCGGATTTCCCGCTGACAGAACTTGGAGCAGTCATCTACAATCCAGCGGACAGGTTTGTCAGCCACACCGGAGCAGACGGCATTTTCCTTCGCCCAGGCGACCATGCCTTTGGCGGCGTCCACGTGGCAGACCTGTGCCCCCGCCGCCAAACAGGCCGCCGTGGCGGCTCCGGTATAGGCGAACAGATTCAATACCCGAATCGGCCTGCCGGCTGTGCGGATTTTTTTCCTGACCCAGTCCCAGTTGACAGCTTGTTCCGGGAACAGCCCGGTATGCTTGAAGTTCATGGGCTTCACCTGAAAGGTGAGATCCCGGTAGCGGATGGTCCAGTGAGGGGGAAGAGCTCCTTTTTCCCAGGCTCCGCCTCCCGAATGAGAGCGGAGGTAGCGGCCGTCGGGATGCTGCCAGCGGGGATCGGTACGGGGGGTTGCCCAGATCGCCTGCGGATCGGGGCGCAGCAGGATATGTGTCCCCCAGCGCTCCAGTTTTTCTCCTCCGGAGGCATCGATCAGTTCAAAATCCTCCCATCCGTCTGATACCCACATACGC
The DNA here is from genome assembly GCA_964523685.1 of uncultured Oscillospiraceae bacterium. Lineage (GTDB taxonomy): Bacteria > Bacillota > Clostridia > Oscillospirales > Oscillospiraceae > CAJOIG01. The sequence goes on from CAZGAM010000002.1 coordinate 15,287, forward strand.
ATACTCTCCCCGGCCTGGAATCAAAACTTGTTCTGGTATTTCAAAATTATACCATGTTCCAGTTTTTTATGCAAGCCAAAAGCGTAAAAAGCGAATCTTGGAAAAATAAATTTCCCAAATAAAGAAGAAAAGCATGTGGTTCCCATCCCAATTCATTCCGTTGGTGCTTCGCTATTTTTGGTATTGACAGAGAATGGCCAAAGGGATATACTCAATGAGAAGGAGGCGTATTTGCAGTGAGTAAAAATAATCATCAGGACGATATTGAAAATAAGGTTCAGAAAAGTCTGGACGATGCACGCATCCGTTTCGATGAACTTTTTCGTGGTTATATTGACTTTTACCAGGGAAAATCAGAGGAAAATGGGATCTGTCCTACGATCGATGATTTTTAGAAAGAATGGGAAAAATAAAGGGAGAGTCGAATAAAATTTGGGCCGATTTGATGTCTGAGACAATTCGTTATGTAGACGACAAGGAACTTGTTGAGGGAGAAGAAAAGGGTGACACGGAGGAACAGGGGGACAAAAATTCGTAATAGCATAATGGGTTAGACAGGAAGGTGTACGACCTGCCCGAATGCTGCGGCATCGCGCTGCATCCTCACAGAATCACTTCTCATGCTTTTTTACCAGCGCCTGATCCCTGTTCTAACTCTTCCAGTAAATCCCGGGCGAGGTACAGATCGCTCATGCAATGAAGATCGGATACTCCGTCACGGATCAGTTCCCTCTCCGTTGAGTGATAAAAAAAATCCATTGCATCCCGTACGGAAAGGCCGGAAAGCTCGGCAAAGCGCAGGATAATCCGGCTGTATTTCATGTGCAGCAGGGTACTGTTGGCTCTCATACACGCCAGCTCCTTTCAAATTTCACATATTGATCCAGCACATTCTGACTGCGCAGACATAGCTGCAGGTTTGGTTTTCTATATTTTAGCCTGCCGATTGCCTCCGAGCGGTTGATCAAATTTTGAAAATACAGTTCGATCGTGTCAAATATACGGTCGTTCGCCACTGCGCCAATCACGATTTCATATGTGGTGTCGTCCAATCCCTTGCGGCATTTTGTAATAAAATCCAGCCATTCCCCCGAATACTCTGCAAACTTCAAAACGCGGCAGTCCTTAAATGCTTCTTCGTCGATCGTATATTGGGAAACTGTACCAGGTCTCCCTTGCCGAATAAATTTCCTGCACCAGTTCTCGGCCTGTTCTTGATAAGGCGTGCAGTAAAAACCGACACCGAAATCCACTTCCCGGCGGGAATGAAGGACGTCAGGCTGTGTGATTTCCCTGTCTGAACCGTGGAACACAGTCATAAAACAATCCCCTTTTCCTTCAGCCTGTCAATCAGATCGTTCACGATATATTCCTTTCCCTGCGTGTGCAGCACGTCAAAACATGGAAGAATATAGCTGTCCAGCAAGTCGGTTTTTTTGGTGAACGCATCATAGACTTCCGCAGCATCTATATTTAGACGCATGGCTACGTTTTCAATGCAGAAAACGACGAATTCTGTCTCCTCAGGCATAGTATCTCTCCCTTCTGTTTTCCCCTTTTATGCGTAGCGAGCAACGGGCAGCATCAAGGGCGGTATACGGCACAGGCGGATGCTGATGGTGTTGATTCGCGTTAGGATACTGGGCCCTGTATGATAGGCGCTCTTTCAGTTGCCCGTATTTTGTCTGCCTGCAGCGGCACGGTTTTTGAGTACGTTGTATCCAACGACGCCCAACAGGACGATGGCTGCCCCTGTGAGGGCAAACTTCCCCATGGTTTCATTGGTAAAAACGGCAACCAGGATGGGATTGAGCACCGGCTCAATCCCGGACACAAGACTCGCTGTAATGGGCGGCGTGGTCCTCAGGCCGATGCACAGGCAGATATACGCCAGGCCAACCTGAAAAACCCCCAGGATGATCAGACTCATCAGCGCCGCAGGAGAAAATACGCTCTCCCGAAAAAGAAACGGCAGGCCTATGGCTGCCGACAGCACATCGCCCCAGAAAACGGAAGAGATGGGGTCGCTGTCGGGCATGTCATCCATCATAAAAACACCAGCGTAGGTCGCGCCGGACAGCAGGGCCAGCAGATCGCCCGCGTAGTTGCCGGTCTCCAGACTGTCGAGGAAAAAGAACAGAACGCCGGCAAAGACCACAAGGCAGGCGCCTATATCCAGCGCATCGGGCTTTTTTCGGAAAAGCAAAGAGGAGAACACCAGCACAAAGATAGGCGCAGTAAACTGCAAAACAATGGTGTTGGCGGCTGTGGTCAGCTTATTGGCAACGGAATACAAAACATTGGTGCCGCACACCATCAGAGCGCCCAGCAAAACCCAGCGGTTGAAGCGAAGGGCGTGTTTTGTGCCGATCAAGTA
>CAZGAM010000002.1:17673-33599 GCA_964523685.1 uncultured Oscillospiraceae bacterium
GTCCCAATCACGACCAGTGCAATGGCTGTGCGGCCTCCGTTAATGGCTATGCCGCTCCAGGGAATGACCTTGATGCAAAGTCCGCCGATGCTGTAGAGCACTGCGGCCAGGAAGACAAAAAACGTGCCTTTTCTTTGTTCTCTCATGTACTGTCTTCTTTCTTTTTCGTCCTGTCTGCTTTTCCGGCTTTGCACGAGGGCAGCCCTATGCATTTATGGTTTTTGGACCAGAAAAACAGGCTCGTCAGTTCAATCTGCTATATCCGGCATCAGGCCTCACGGGCGGTAATCTTCCCGCACAAACGGCGGATGGATCGTTTCAGCAGTAAAAGATGGTACTTTTTTGGATGGCGACAGGCATTGCCGTGCACTTCCCTTGCCCGGTACTGCTGCAGCTGTATCCAGCTCTGCAGAAGAAAAATCATCTCCCGGCGTCAAATAATGTTCCGCCCCAAAATCGCAGGTATGGACCTTGGCGTACACCAGTTTGCGTGCTCCGGTCCGATCAAAAAGCACAAGCGTGTTCCGCGGCTGGATCGTGCTTTCCAGCAGGGTAACGCCAATCGCCATCTCCAGGGATGCCGCAAGATGGACGAAAGAGGGCACAAAAGGACTGTCCAAACTGATTGCCTCCGCCTGCCACTGGGCAGCCGGTCTGCCATAGATGCGATAGCCGCAGCTCCACATCTCCGGAAACAGGGCGATATCCGCTCCTTTTTCCTTGGCAAGGGCGCACGCTCGGGCGCCTTTTTCCTTATTTTCCTGCAAGGATTGACCCGGGGCGATCTGAAGCAGTGCGATTTTTAGCCTGTCCATGGCAGTTCCTCATAAAATGACACATGTTTTGTTTTTTTCGGCTCTTATCATTGGCATATTTCTGAATGCCGCGAATCCAGCGTCAGATTGTACCCGGTGGAACGGATGATGGTGCGAAGCACGCTGAAAGGCGAGCGCGTGCGATCAAGATTACCCGCTTTCTGCGATGCCCCTGTCTGGCTGCATACCCTGCCATTATACCGCTTTTCGGGCTGTTGTAGCAAGGGGTTCTCTTTCTTTCATCCTGATTTTGCTGTAAGACACCGCTTTGCAGTTCCTGCTGCAGTCAAATCCCAGGCGTTTCGCGGCTTGTGGGCATTTCGAAAGATCTGTCCTCTTGTTCAGAAGCATACGAAAGCATGGTTTCGCCATCGCGGAGCATCTGGACTGGATGGAACCTACCCGCGCTTCGCGTCAAACCTTCCTTGAGGGTCAGAGTTTTTTTGTTTTTTGGCGCACCTGCCCAGAAACCGCAAGGGCAGAAAAGCCCTTCTCCGGTACAGGTGCCAGCGGCAGAGGCATCTCCTTTCCTTACGGGGAGCGCCTTTCCCGATTACAGACTCGTCTTGCCATGGTTGATAAAAAATGTTTTCTGCGGTAGATAAAGGCACCCATCACATCAGCAGGGGTTCTGGATACCCGACAGCCCGGAGGGAAGCGGGAATATCTGGCTTAAGGTCTTCTCTGCAGGAGGAAAACTGCCTTTCGCAGGGCTGAGAGAAAGAGAGTGGACAGTATGATACGTACTATTTTGGGGCACGCCGGTGCCGGAAAAACAGGTCTTGTTTTTTCAGAGATTGCGGAGTATGTGCGGAAAGGGGAAGGCCGGACGGTTCTTCTGGTTCCGGAGCAGTACAGCCATGAGGCGGAGCGGGCCCTGTGCGCCGCCGCAGGAGACACGATGTGCCGATATGCGGAAGTGAACTCCTTCTCCTATCTGGCAAGGAGAGTGCTGGCGGAAACAGGACACACGGGACCTATTATGGATGCGGGGGGAAAGCTGCTGTGTATGGCGGTAGCCGCAGAGAACCTGGAGGGGAAGCTGAAAGTATATGCCAACGGCCGGATGGAGCCGGGCACCCTGGACAGCTTGACGCAGGCGGTGGAACGGCTGAAAAATAACGGCATTACATCGGAAAAGCTGATGGAGGCCGCGGGCCAGACAACCGGGCTTCTCCGGGCTAAGCTGAAGGATCTGAGCCTTCTCCTGGAGGCCTATATTACCGCCCAGAGCAGATCGGGCGCCGACAGTGCCGATCAGCTGGAGATGCTTGCGGAGCTCCTGCAGGAGCACTCCATCGGGCGAAGAGTCTATGCGGACGGCTTTTCGGACTTTTCCGTCCTGCAGAAAAAAGTGCTTCGCCAGCTGGTCCAATCCGGTACGGATTTGATTGTCTGCCTCACCTGCGGCCGAGAGGAGGATAACGCCTTTCTCCTGGCCAGATCTACTGCACGCTGGCTGAAAGAGATGGCGCAGGAGTGTGAAGTGCCCTATGAGGAGCAGTGGATGGAAACCACAAAACAGGGCAACGCCATAGACTACTATTGTGAGAATCTGTTCGATTTTTCCGCCAGGGTGTATACCGGACGGACGGATCAGGTGGAAACCTGCCAGGCAAATGATATTTCGGAGGAATGTGAACTGGCGGCAGCCCGAATGGCCGCTCTGGCCCGCAGCGGGTTCCGCTGGCGGGATATGGCTGTGGCAGTCCGGGGGTTCCGGGAGTACAGAACCGCGCTGGAGAGCGCCTGTGCCCGCTACGGCGTGCCACTGTTCACTTCCGGGCGGGAGGATACCCTGCAGAAAAATGTTCCGACGGTGATCTCTTCTGCCCTGGAGTGCGTCTGCCGGGGATATGAGTATGAGTCCATGTTTGCCCTGTTGAAAACCGGATTGGGTCCGATCACCCTGGAGCAGGTGGACGCACTGGAAAACTACGTCCTGCTGTGGGATATCCGGGGCAGTCTGTGGGCCAGACCCTGGAAAATGCATCCAGACGGATACAATCAGACAATGGACGACAAGGCCCAGAAGCGGCTGGAAGAACTCAACAGTCTGCGGGAAAAAGTGATCACACCGCTGAAAGCGCTGGAAAGGCGCACGGGAAAAGCAGCAACGGCATCGGAGCAGGCGCAGGCACTGGCTGATTTTCTGGAGGAAATCTCCCTGGCAGAACGGTTGGACGAGAGGGCGGCGGAACTGGAACAGGAGGGAAGACTGGAGACGGCAGCCTCCTGTGCCAGACTATGGAATATCCTCTGTACAGCGCTGGAGCAGTTTGCAGCGGTACTGGGAGATATGCCTATGGACGCAGAGCGTTTCCAGGGGCTTTTTATTCTTATGCTCTCCAAATACAATGCCAGCGTCATTCCCGTGTCTCTTGACAGCGTCAATGCGGGGGAAATTGACGCCATGCGCCGCCGCCACACGAAAGCGCTGCTGCTGCTCGGCGCCGTGGAGGGACGCATTCCGGCTCCTCAGTCGACAAACGGGGTGTTTACGGAGGACGAACGGGATGAGCTGACACGGTTGGGACTGGATGTGGGCGATGTGGAGCAGGATTTGAGCCGGGAGATGGAGCGCATCTACAACTGCCTGTCCCTTCCCTCCGACTACCTCTATATGAGCTGGCCCTCTGTGGACAGCAGAGGAGAGGACTGCCGGGCCAGTCTGCTCATTGACCGGGCAGAAAAATTATTGGCAGTCTCTCCCGTGAGGGAAGATGCTGCCTGGTACAGAACCTATGCCAGGGAACCGGCGCTTTCTCTGGCAATCCAGGGAGAGAGAGGCAATACCGGTGCACTTTTCCTGGCGGCGAGAGAGTATTTCCGCTCCCAGGGGATGGGACCGGAGTTGGAGCGGATGGCGACAGCTGTCAATGCTCCGCTGACCTCTCTGGCGCCGGAGTCGGTACGCAGTCTGTATGGTCCCCAGGCGAAGCTGTCCCCGTCCCGGGCTGAGCGGTTCGTGGACTGCCGGTTTTCCTATTTTCTGGAATACGGTCTGAAGGCAAAACCCAGACTGGATTCCACCTTTGCGGCCAGAGATTACGGTACCTTTGTCCACTATGTTCTGGAGAGTGTGGTGCGGGATATCATGGAGATGGGCGGATTTTCCACAGTTACAGAGCAGCAGGCACTGGATCTGGCAGATCAATACATGGATCGATACATCCGGGAAGAGATGCAGGATTTTACCGATAAGACAGCCCGCTTCGCCTATCTGTTCTCCCGCCTTCGTTCCACCGTGAGGAGGATTGTCCGGGAGGTCTGGGAGGAACTGCGCACCTCCCAGTTCCAGCCGCTGGATCTGGAGCTGGATCTGACGGCAGAGGGAGTTCTTGCCCCGGCGCAGGGAGAGGGGCCTGTCCTGACGGGTCGGGCCGACAGGGTAGACGGGTGGAAAAAAGACGGAACCCTGTATCTGCGCATTACGGACTATAAGACCGGCAGGAAGAAGTTCGAGCTGTCGGACATCTGCCAGGGATTTAATATGCAGATGCTGCTGTACCTGTTTGCGCTGCAGAGCCGGGCACAGGAATATTATGGAGTACAGGAGATTCGACCCGCGGGTGTGCTGTACAGCATGGCGCGGTTCGATATTATCAATACAAAGGGGGAGATGACGGACGAGGAACTGGAGGACTTTCGGCGGAACTCCAGCCAGCGAAGCGGCATTCTCCTGGACGAAGAAGAAGTGCTCAATGCGATGGAGCCAGGGGAGAATAAACGCTTTTTGCCGGTGAAAAAGAACAAGAACGGCAAGTTTGTTTCCACCGCCAATGGGGCCCTGGCATCCCAGGAGAAGATGCACCACCTGAGCTGCTTTATTGATCGCACCATGATGGAACTGGCGAACGAATTGCAGGCGGGCAGCGTGGCGATCAATCCCTGGTACACATCCTCGAACGCCAACGCCTGCAGATACTGTGACTACCGTCAGGTTTGCCTTTTTGATGAGACTTCAGACAGCTGGCGGGAGCGGGAAAAATTCAGCGACGAGGAAGCATGGGGGTTGATTGATACCTATGAGTAATTACCATCTGACAGATTCTCAGGCGCAGGCGGTCGGCCTGCGCAGCACCGCCATGCTGGTCAGCGCCGCAGCGGGAAGCGGGAAGACCATGGTGCTCACGGAGCGGCTGATGGCAAGGATTCTGGAAGGAGAGGATATAGACCGGTTCCTGGTGATCACCTTTACCAGAGCGGCTGCCGCGGAACTGCGGGGCCGCATTCTGACGCAGCTGAATGAGCGCATTGCCCTCCATCCCCATGACGCCCATTTGAGACGGCAGAACGACCGCCTGTACCAGGCGCAGATTGGTACGATCGACAGCTACTGCGCGGACCTGGTGAGGGAAAACGCCCATATTTTGGGTGTCTCTCCCGGCTTTGCCGTGCTGGACGAGGATCGGGCAAAAACCATACTGGAGAAGTCCCTGGAGGAAGTGCTGGAGAGAGCCTATGAGCGGGTGGGAACCGATGAGCCGCTGCGGATGCTGGTAGACAGTGTAGGGGCAGGCAGAGACGACAGTGCCCTTGCGCAGACGGTGCTGGATCTGTATGAGAAAATGCGCAGCTACCCCATGCCGTGGAACTGGGCCGAAGAGGCACTGAAGAAGCTGGATGTGCGTGGTTTGAACGATGCCGCCCAGACACCCTGGGGAAAGGAAATCCTGGAGGATGTGAAGGCAGAGTCTCTGTTCCAGGCCGAACGGCTGGAAAAAACAGCGGACCATATTCAGAAAACGCCGGGTCTGGAGCCTCTGGCGCGGGGTTATGGCGATGCTTTCATGCAGCTGGCAGCTCAGTTCAGAAACATGGCGTCCGCAAGTGGGGAGAGCTGGGACATAGCCCGGAGCCTGTCGGCCGCGGATACGCCTCGCTTGAAGCCGGTTCGTGTCTACACCGAGGAAAAGGACGCGGCAAAGGACATATGGGACAGTGCAAAAGATAGCTGGAAAAGCATGGGAAGCAGTCTCCTGGGAGACAGTACCTCGCTACTGCGGGATATCGGTCAGACGCAGGCCCCCATGCAGGCGCTAGTGCAGTTGACCCGGGAGCTGGATGAGGAGTACATGCGCCGCAAGAGGCGGGCGCAGAGCTATGATTTTGCCGACCTGGAACATCTGTGCATTCAGATTTTATGCGATGACGCAAACGGAGCAACGGAACTGGCAAAGAGCGTCTCGCAGCGTTTTGCAGAGGTCATGGTAGACGAGTACCAGGACGTGAACCAGATCCAGGAGACAATATTCCTGCGGGTGTCGGATGAGGGCAAGCACCTTTTCATGGTGGGAGATGTCAAGCAGTCCATTTACCGCTTCCGCATGGCGGAGCCTGGCATTTTTAATAGCAAGTATGCCGCGTTCGGCCAGGGCGTCGGGGGCGCTCTTGTGATGCTGCAGGAGAATTTCCGCAGCCGCGCCAGTATCCTCAGCGCCTGCAACGGGGTATTTTCCAAAATTATGTCTCCGGAACTGGGCGAAGTGAACTACAATGAGGATGCCAAACTGATTCCCGGGGCTTCTTACCCGCCAGAAGGAGAGGAAAAGCCGGAACTGTGTGTGATCAAAGAAAACGCTGGAGACAAAGAGGCGGCTTATGTCGCCAGAAGAATCCGGGAGATGGTGGAAGAAAAGCAGACGTTCATATCGGATGGCGCAGGCGGCATCAGACCGGTTGGTTATGGGGATATCGCTGTGCTGCTCCGTACACCGCGTACTACCGGGGGTATTTTCCGAAAGGCCCTGCAGGAGGAAGGCGTTCCGGTTAGTGCCAGGCAGGGGGGTGATTTTTTCAGACAGCCTGAGGTCAGCTTTGTTCTCAGTATGCTCTCCGTGGTCGACAACCCCCGTCAGGATGTGCCCCTGGCGGCAGCTCTTCGGGGACTGCCCTTTGGTTTTACCCCGGATCAGCTCACTCAGGTGCGTTCAGCGGAGAAGGGAGATCTCTGGGATGCTCTTGTCAGCCGCGCCCAGGAGGACGAAAACTGCAGACGGTTTGTGGATGTGGTGAAGGAGCTGCGTTCCTTTGCCAGGGAGGAACCAACAGACAGTGTGCTGCGCCGGCTTTATGATCTGACCAATTTAATGACCATATGCAGCGCTATGAGCGACGCGCCCAGAAGAACAGCGGAACTCATGCAGCTGTATGAATTTGCCCGCCGATTTGAGCAGTCCAGCGGAAGAGGTCTGTTTCGATTTGTGAATTGGCTTCGGGATATGGACAGCCGCGGAGAAGAGCCGCCAATGGCCGCCGCGGGAGACTCGGTGCAGATTATGAGTATCCATAAATCCAAAGGACTGGAGTTTCCAGTGGTTTTTCTGGTGAATACAGGGCATGGCTGGAACCCGCGGGAAGGACAGGTGCTGTGTCACAGCCGGCTGGGTCTGGGTATGAAGATCACCGATGCCGAACGAGGCGTGAGATGGCCGACCCTCGCCTACCGTGGGATTGCCCTGGTGGAAGACCGGGAAGAGCTCTCTGAGCAGGAGCGGGTTCTGTATGTGGCTATGACCAGAGCAAGGGAACGTCTGATTATTACCGGAAGCAACAGATCAGCGGGAAAGCTGATTTCTTCTACAACTGCGGATCGGGAGTCGTCTTTACATCCCAGAATTCTGATGAAGGCGAAAAATGCCGCCGAGTGGCTGATCAAAGCCGCCACGGCGGATGACAGCGCGACGATTCGCCTGGTACAGCCTGATTTTGGCCTGACAGAGGGAGAAAAAGAAGAGGAGGGGACCCTGCCGGAGGCGGATCCGGAGCTGACCGAGACCATACGACAGCGCCTGTCCTGGCAGTATCCCTATGAGAATGCTGTGTCCCTGCCATCCAAGCTGACGGCAACGGCTGTCTCGCAGCTGATGGCGCGGGAAGACGATCCGGAATCGGAAATGCTTGTCAGGGAGAGAGTCGGCAGAAATCGATTCCGCCGGCCAAATTTTCATCACCGTCAGCGTCCGTTGACAGGAGCGGAACGGGGCATAGCCGTTCACGCGGTCATGGAACACATTGACTTGACTAGAACGGGCTCCGCAGAGGAAATCGAAGAGGAAATCCAACGGATTCGAGAAGCCGGCTTTTTAGATGAGAATCAGGCGAAAGCCGTGAATCCGGAGGGTATATTGTCTTTTTTCCGCTCGGAATGGGGTCAGAGGATGCGGAAGGCGGAGCACGTGGAGAGAGAATACCGGTTTTCCCTGCTCTGTCCGGCGAATACGTGGTATGAAAAGGCGCCGGAGGACGAGCAAATTCTTCTTCAGGGCGTTGTGGACTGCTGCCTGGAGGAGAACGGGTGGCTGACGATTTTGGATTTCAAAACAGACGCGACGGTACAACCGCAGCGGTATACCGGTCAGTTGCAGGCATACGCTTCGGCCATGAATCGCATTTTTCAAAAACCGGTGAAGCAGGCGGTGCTCTGGTATCTGGCCCACAGCACCGCAGTAGAGGTTCCTCTTTCCTGACAGATCCCGGTTCGATAGGTCTGGTTGGCAGGGCAAATCAGGAGATTGTGCAAAAAAACAGTTGAACTGTTCTCGAAAAAGTGATAAAGTAGGGTAAGCGTTTTGTAACGGCGGCGCAGCCGCACTCAAAACAGCCTAATTTGAGGTGATTTACATGAAAGAAGGCATACATCCCAAATATTATAAGACCACGATCCGCTGTGCCTGTGGAAATGTGATAGAGACAGGATCCACGAAAGAGAATATCACGGTGGAAATTTGTTCGAAGTGCCACCCGTTCTTTACGGGTAAGCAAAAACTGGTGGACACCAGCGGACGAGTTGATAAATTCAACCGCAAATACGGTCTTTCCTGACATCAAGCCAAGCAGCCTGCTACTTTCTAGTAGCAGGCTGCTTGGCGTTGGCGAGATTTTCCGGATCTATCCGTTTTTCCCCCCATGGTGGCTTCACAATATGGAATGGCACTGATTTTCGCCATCATCAGTGTCATTTTTGCTGATTTGAACTACGCTATAAAATGGTAGAAAACGCATCCGTGAGTTTGTTATTATTTTCCTTTTATTTTATCAATATAATTCATAGGTTTAAAGAACAAGTCATATAAACCCATTTTATTGGTGATGAATGAGAATAACAAAGGTAGTGCTACAAGTGCAAAGACGGTAATGGTTAAACTGATATAGGCATTTGTAAATCCAAGCTTTAATAAAATTAACCTAATAGGCGCACCTGCGAATTCGTGCAGTATATAAATTTCCAGACTGTGTCTCCCCAGAAAAGTAAGAAAACTATTTTGTGAGATTGCTTTCATATTCTTAAAGACAAACCAAATTGCGAAAGATAAACCCAAAGCAACAAAAGTCCTTACATAGGGAATATCCACTAATGCATTTACATCGCTGAAACTGAATATTTCTCCTTTATAACTAAATAGGAAGCAAAGCAGGACTGAAATTGCGAGCAGGGGGGGTGATAAGTTTATTCCCAAGCAACTTGTCTTTGAACTGGAAACTCAAAAAACCAATGTAGAAAAAGAAGGTGTGATATAATAGCCTGGGCATATCAAACCAGCCAATGTGTATAAAAGGACTTAATAAATTGAGGGCAAGCAGGACAATAAATACTATCGCTTTGTTGCCCCTATGTATTATGGGAATGCTAAAAAGAGGATAGAACAAAATTAAAGCATATAAGTACCAATATATTCCATAAGGCTTGGCCCAAATCATGGCTATTGTGGAAAAAGTGACATTATCTGTTGCTGTAAATTTACCAAAAGGTATTTTAAGAAGAAGGAATAAAATGCTAACCCAAAGGTATACGATTATATTATTTATCGTTTGCCTTCTAATGTTTGGATAACTAGGTGATTCCAGGTTCTTAAAATAAGCCATAGAAAATACATATCCACTGATCATCATAAATAAAGGCATATGAAAAGAGTACATGGTATCGTAGATGCGAAATATGCCTTCACTATAATTTGAGTAAACATTTGTTTTTAAATAGCCTAGTGCAACATGACCTATTATGACACAAAGAATAGTAAAACCTTTTAAGGAATCAAGGAAACTTATGCGGTTGCTGCTTTCAGATAAACTCATTCGTAATTCACCCTCCGGAAATCTTGAATATTAATTCAGCTTGGTGTGCCTATTTTGAATAACTATAAGGTGTTTGCTAAATTTCTCTCAATGGAACAAGGAAATAAGGATACAGTAAGAGAAAATCCCTCCTTCTTTTCAGATTCTTGAGGATTGATTGGTGACAGAGCTGTAATCGTGTCTCTGATAACCTTTTCTTGGATCGCAGGCTTTTCCGGCATCTGCCATCCAAGCGTCGCCTGTCTATGCCTGCGTCCGGATGATTGTTGATGAGACGACCTGAATACCCTCTGGTGATAGACTGAAAATGGTTCTTTCCATATCAGCAGCAGACTGCAGAAGGTATTCGACCTTGATGCAGTTGATTATAGATTCTGTATTTCCAGGTATCGACGTGGGGCGGGAGCAGACAAAGTCTTTCCTGCTGCCTTGGTACACTTCTGCCCAGACAGATATTTCCATAACACGTTTCCAGTTACTCAGCGGACAGAAGAATGCGGTCATTATCCAGCGCTTTTCCGGCATTTTCCTTAAACATGCGCAGAAGGTCTTCTACCGTCAGCCCTCGGCGCTTTTCTTCTGGCAGGTCAAGGATGATATTTCCGGATTCCATCATAAGGGTGCGGTTACCCAATGACAGGGCAGAGGACATATTGTGGGTTACCATCAGGCAGGTGAGATGATTTTCGTGGACAATCTGATTGGTCAGGGCCAGGACCTTTTCCGCCGTGCTCGGATCGAGAGCGGCGGTATGTTCATCCAGCAAAAGCAGCTTGGGGGGGACCATCGTTGCCATAAGCAGGGTGAGGGCCTGACGCTGTCCGCCAGAGAGCAGTCCAACAGGCTGACGCATCCGATCTTCCAGGCCCATATTCAGCAACGCCAGGCGATCCCGGAACTGGGCTGTTTCCGCCTTGGATATGTGGCTGAGCCAGCCGCCGCCTCCGGCTGCCAGGGCCAGATTTTCTTCAATTGTCATACCTGGCGCGCTGCCGCGCATGGGGTCCTGAAATAGCCTTCCAATAGACCGTGCCCGCTTATATTCGGGCATGTAGGTAACATCCCTGCCGTCCAGCACAATGGACCCGGTATCCGGATAGAAACTGCCGGCGATTGCGTTGAAGAGGGTAGATTTGCCTGCCCCATTGGATCCGATGATGGTAACAAAATCCCCTTTCTCCAAATGGAGAGAGAGATTGGTAAGAGCACACTTTTCATTGACTGTGCCGGGATTAAAGGTTTTGGAGATGTTTGTCAGCGTGAGCATCTCAGCGGCCTCCTTTTCGGGCAGCCATCCTCTTTTGCACCATGGGCAGCTGACTTTTGAAATAGGGGCCGGCAATGGCAATGATAACGATGACAGAACTGACAAATTTGAGCATGAACGCGGGCATATTCAGCCGCAGGGCTATCGTATATACCAGCCGGAAGATAATGGATCCGATGACCATGCCAATTGCGCGCTTTGGAATGGAGCCTTTGCCCAGAAAAGTCTGACCGATCAGAAGACTGGCAAGGGCGATGGTAACCATGCCTGAGCCGATATCTATATTGACTGATTTCTGGCTCTGGGCCAGAAGACAGCCGGAAAGGCCGGTAAATGCATTGGAAACACAAAGTCCTATTGTGGTGGTAAAGATCGGATTGATGGAGGATGAGCGAACCATATCAGGGTTATTGCCGGTTGCCCGTATGGCAAGACCGAGTCTGGTGCGCAGAAAAAGAGATAAGAAGAGAATAACCGCTGCCACCGCCAGAAGAGAAATGATCAGTTCGTAAAAATTGGCCAGAGGTGTGCCAGCTAAGAGATCCTTCAACTTGGTGAACACGGTCTCTGTTTTGTTCATATTCAACAGGGAAGACTTTCCCATGACAGCGATATTAATGGAATAAAGTCCTGTGTTGACAATAATGCCTGCCAGAAGACTGTCTATGCCCATGCGGGTCTGTAATACGGCAGTGATAAACCCGGACAACATGCCGGCTCCCATGGCGGCCGGGATAGAGAGGTAGGGGTGACCAGCAAGCGCGACAACCGCTCCCACAGCGGCTCCCAGGGTGAAGCAGCCATCCGTGGATAGGTCACACACATTGAGCATAGAGTAACTTAAAAACAGGGCAAGCACAGTAAGAGAGCAGATTGTACCCAGTTCCAAGGCCGTCTGCAGTAACCCCCATATGGCAGAAAAGGACATAAAAGGGAACCTCCTGAGAAAGGAATGGGCAGAAACGCTTCCCGGAGAGCGGTCCTGCCGTTCGCAGCGGACGGCGGGAGAGGCGCAAACCTCTTCCGCCGTCAAAGAAATTACTCGGTCTGCTTACTCAGCAGGCTCGTCAAAGCTTTCCGCTGTCTCTATAGGCTTTACAGCGGTGCAAAGAGGGGAAAACAGTTCTTCCAACTCCTCGAAGGTCTTGCCTGAGATTTGTTCGCACACATCTGTGTTGATGGTGGCTGTGCCGTTGTCAAAAGTCATAACAGGCAGTTCAGCAGGATCAGCACCATCCAGGAGCACCTGCGCGATCATATTGGCAGTTTCTACACCCAGATTGGCGTAATCTACGCCATAACCCAAGAAGGCGCCATTCAAGGCGAAGGAGTCAGCACCGGTATAGTGAGGAATTCCAGCCTCCGCCAGCGCCTCATAGATGGACAGCTCAGCGGTCATGATTGTGTTGTCAGAGGGGGTAAAAACAGCATCTACACCGTCTGCAATCAGGGAATCGACAGCAAGCTGTACTTCCGGAATGGTTGTACCGTTATACTCTTTATATTCAACGCCCTTCTCATCCAGAAAAGCTTTCGCTGCGGCAATGGGCGTTTCAGAGGAATTCTGACCCAAGTCATACAGAAGGCCAATTAGATCTGTCTCCGGATCTTCTGCGAAAATCAGATTCATAATAGCGTTGGTATCCAGAAAGTCAGAGGTGCCGGTGATGTTGGCGCCGGGAGCTTCGTTGCTGGCAACCAGTTCTGCGGATTCGGGGTCGGATACAGCGGAAAAGATGACGGGGATCTGGTTCTCTTCCGTGGCAGCCTGCATGGCAATCGCTACCGGGGTAGCTACGCCCACCATAAGATCCACATCGTCAGAAATGAAGTTCTGGATAATCTGTTCCATGACCGCAGCATCTGCATTGCAGTTGTCGGAACTGATATCAAACGTTACGCCTTTTTCCTCACCAATAGCGGTGAGCTGGTCCTGGATGTTGTCCACGATCTGGTTCAGAGAGGCATCATCCACATAGTTGCAGATGCCGATCTTATATGTTTCCCCTTCCGCCATGGCGGGAACCGTCAGGGCAAACAACACGGTTAAGGCCAATACAGCACAAAGAACAGTCTTTATGGTTTTCATGGTAAAATCTCCTTTGCTATTCTGAAATTCAAATTGCAGTCACCTACTCATACAATCCAACGCTCGGTACCTAAAGCCGCCATCGTCTTTTCAAAAGGAACATACGCAATTCCCTCCCCTAGAAATAAAAAAACCTGCCCCAGCATGATGCTGGGACAGGAGAATTTCCTGCGGTGCCACCCGGCTTGGCGCAAAACCCTGCGCCCTCTTTGACCACGCTAACACGTGGAGACGTTTTTCACGGAGCGTCTTCTCCGTCTTTCATAGGGCAGATATTCTGCCTTCCGATCGCCCTCCGAAGTCCATTCACACATTCCGGTCCGTACTGCCCTCTCAGCATCGGCAGCTCTCTGTAACATCCCATGAATGGCTACTTACTCTTCATCAACGGTTTGTTTTTGTATTCAACTGGCTAGAATTATAGCGAGACCATGCAACTTTGTCAATAGCTTTTTTGGGATTTTGCGATATGAAAATGCGTAAATGAAGGAGAATAGAGAATCCGGTTAAGACAGTTTTGCCAGAAGGACGGTTTACTTTTCTGGCTTTGTTGCTTGTCTGCACAGCGAGACCGCAGTATCGGCAGCGAGGGCGGCGTTATTCAAAACCAGCTGGATGTTGGAGGCAAGGCTGTCTCCTCCTGTGATTTCTTTCACGCGGGCTAAGAGGAAGGGAGTGACTTTTTTCCCCTTAATGCCCTGCTCCACACTTTCGGCGACCGCCTGGTCGATTGCCGCATTAATGACATTCGGATCCATAGAGTATTCTTCCGGAATAGGATTGGTGCAAAGCAATCCTCCTGGATAACCCAGGTTTCTCTGCACGGCAAAGACTTCTGCCAGCTCCTGGGGGGTATCTACCCGAAAGTCTACCCCGAAGCCGCTGGTGCGTGTATAGAAAGCAGGCAGCTCTGAAGTCTGGTAGCCGCATACGGGTACCCCCTTGGTCTCCAGATATTCCAAAGTGAGACCAAGATCCAGAATGGATTTGGCACCGGCGCAGATTACCAGAACCGGGGTGCGGGCCAATTCCTCAAGGTCTGCAGAAATATCCATCGTGGTCTCAGCCCCCCTGTGGACACCGCCAATCCCCCCCGTAGCAAAAACCTGTATACCAGCCATCGCCGATATAATCATAGTGGCAGCTACGGTGGTAGCCCCGTCTTGCCCACGCTGACACAGCACAGGCAGGTCCCTGCGGCTTGCTTTCGTGACTTCCTGGCCTTTTTTTGCCAGATATTCAATTTCTTTTTTTTCAAGTCCGGCTTTTAGTTTTCCCCCGATGATCCCAACTGTGGCGGGAATGGCACCATGGCTGCGAATAACATCCTCTACAGCAAATGCTGTTTCTGCATTTTGGGGCCAAGGCATGCCGTGGGAGATAATGGTGCTTTCCAGAGAGACCACGGGCTGTCCATTTGCCAGTGCCTGGGCAACCTCACTTTTTATGTCCAGATAGGAGCAAATCATTGACTAACCTCCACATAATTATAATTGTTAACTACCCGTCCCCTCAAGGGAAAGGGCCTGTAAGTGCCCAGTCGTAGGAACGACTTGCGCCTGACGGCGTTCCTCTCCTTTTGCCCCAATAGGCATTGCTGAAAGTGGCGTTCCATCCTGGGACGATTGAACTGAAACCCCTTGCAAGAGAGATTTATATTCGCCTGCCGCTCGCATCAGGGTTGATTCCCATGCGATACAGATTCCTTGCTCCCCTGCGGTCGTCGTTGGATCGGTAGCCCCAGTTCTTACAGGGAAAGAGTTGCTTCTTCCTGTCACGGTTTCTCTTCTCTGTGTGCCCGCCTATTGGGCAGCACTGACTCGTGGTAGCGGGGTTGACCCTGATTCCCTTGTCCTTGTGTTGGGCCGCCTTCTAGGTCAGCTTCTGCTCAAGGTCGTAAAACGACCAGCTTACACTCGTATAACGGTGTTTGATGCGCACCTTCTCCGTCGCACGGAGAATACTGGTTAAGTCCTCAAGGACGAAAAGCGTGTGCTCCGGGTCCTCCTCTGCGAGTGTCTTCGATACACAACCAAGTCATACGGAGGCTTCTTGAACGAAGACTGGATCCACTCGCCCTGGTTTTCGAGGATCGTCCTGTAGTGGGCTGTGACGGTCTTGGTGACGGATTGCGCCATCCGGGACTTAGGGCCCCACTTTTCCCGAATTGAGCGGTACAGGGCATCATGCAACGCAAGCTGCTTGAGTTTGTGGGTCTCAAAGCTGCAGGTATCCCGATACGCATGGAGCTTGCCGTCGAGAAGAACTTTCTCCGCGGCGGGCACGACGATCTGAATTTTGTCCGTAACTGGAAGGGACGGCAACACGCAGCCTCCTTGTCGTTCATAATAGTGAATTGTCAAGGGAGGAGTAAGACCTTATGGGAACTCGTACCCATCGCCACAACAGGCGCAAGTACAGCTTGAAGGTACCCATTGTGTCGGTTACGAAATACCGCAAGCGGCTGTTCAAGGCTCCTGTTTCAGACTGCGTGAACAAAAGATTTACGACATAGCCAACCCAAAGGGGTATAAGGTCATCGCAAGGGAGACTGACAAAGATCCCATGCACTTTCTGTTGGGCTACGACACGACCGACAGGGTGCCAGACATCGTCGCCGCCATCAAACAGCAGACGACCTGTTCTCTGTGGAAGCAGTACAGGCCCTTCCTATCCA
>CAZGAM010000003.1:0-2984 GCA_964523685.1 uncultured Oscillospiraceae bacterium
GACATGAAGTATCTGGTCGGTACGATGATTGAGATCCCACGTGCGGCCTTGACAGCGGATGCCATTGCCAAGGAAGCTGCTTTCTTCTCCTTTGGAACTAACGATTTGACGCAGATGACTTTCGGCTTCTCTCGTGACGATGCGGGCAAGTTCCTGGGTGCTTATTACGATAAGAAGATTTATGAAAGTGATCCTTTCGCCAAGTTGGATCAGGTTGGCGTTGGCAAGCTGGTGGAAATGGCATGCAAATTGGGCCGCTCTGTGAACCCGGATCTTCATCTTGGCATCTGCGGCGAACATGGGGGAGATCCTTCTTCTGTGGAATTCTGCCACAAAGTGGGACTGGATTATGTTTCCTGCTCACCCTATCGTGTGCCTATCGCACGTCTTGCCGCTGCACAAGCTGCGATTAAAGATTGTTGAATGGGCCGTTTGCCAGCAACGGAACAGTATGAATCGGCAGGAGGCTTGCCAACAAATGGTCAGCCTCCTGCCACATACAAGGCATAGAATTATAGCCTTACAGATGCTGAGAGGATAGAAGCGTATTGCTTAGGGCAGTACGCTTTATTTTTTTAGTGCACCCTTTTTTCGAAAAAACTTTTCCATCAACATCTTGCTGTATTTCGTCATTCATAGTATAATTTGACGAGCAATAAAAGACTTCCAACACGATCCCGGAACGGAGCGTACAAGAGTATTTTTCCTTTTAGATAAAGCTTCTGTGCCGAGAGGTGAAAGGCGCGATTATTTGCATGAAATCTTCTGTCGGCGCGGTTGACAGGGATAATTATATTCTTCCGGTATGGATAATTTGAAAAGGCATATAGGCATGTTTATGGAGTGTATATCAGTGTGCAGCATTTGTTCTTCGCTGAAAAAGCCCTAAAAATTCTATAGGCCGGTTATCAATAAACGATAATCTGCTTTTTGCCATAAGCAGGCAAAACAGCAGGCGAATCTGAAAATCGCAAGATCGGAATTTTGCTGCATGGTATTGAACCAGCCCTCTTAGGTGGAATTGCTTTCAGAACATGCATTCATGGTGCGGAAACTTTGTGATTGCAAAAGAAATAAAACGGCTTCTCCCTCGTATTTACCAAAGAAAAGACCGCTTAGGCGGTCTTTTCTTTATTTGATTTGCAAGTCAGATACCGGCATCTGTACGGATCTGGCTCCAATGCTCTGCAATCTCGTCATGATGCTCTGTCAGATAGGGAACATCACGCTCAACCCATTTGATCTCACTGGAAGGAGTAAGCCATGCATCTTCAGGTACTTCGTAGTCGGGATGTGTATAGCGGAGAGTTCCTTGCTGATAAGCAGCCAAGGCGGTCTCCCCTTCAGGAGAGCAGACGAAATTGATCAGTGCTTTGGCATTTTCCTGGTTTGGACCATTCTTTACAAGCCCCATACCGAAGGTGCTGGCAGATGTACCTTCCTCCGGATACTGCAGGCGGATGTTGGTGACGCCTTCCTTCAGCAGGTTGACAGCGCCGTCCTCATAGGTCAGTCCTACCACATATTCACCGGATGCAACGCTGTTAAAGCATACAGAGGAGGAGTTGGAAATGACCAGCTGGGGCATGAGCTTGGTAATATAGTCCCAGGCCTCCTCACTGTCGTTGCCATAGACAGCCATGATATTGCATACGTTATTCCAGGCGGAAGAAGAGCTGGTGGGGTCAGCAATAACAACTTTCCCAGTCAGAGCGGGATCCAGAAGATCTTCGTAGGACTGGATGTCCAGGCCCAACTCCGCTTCCAGGTCGGTATTCACGCAGAAGACGACTGTGGACAGGTGGTCCATGGAGTACAGACCATTGGGGCTTGGATAATTGACATTTTCTTCTTCGTAATCGGACAGCCATGCCTCAAAAATGTCGGCATTCACGTCGCCGTCGGAGTCAGCCATACCGCCCCATACCACATCGCCTACAGGGTTGGCAGCTTCGCCGCGAAGCCGGGTTGTCAGCTCACCGGCAGAACCGTTAATAATCTCGAAAGTGATATTGGGATATACTTCGTTGAAGCAGGTAGTCAGGGCATCGATGTCGGCATCTGTCATACTGGTGTAGAGAACAAGGTCACCGGAATAGTCTTCAGGTGCTTTCTCTTCTTCAGCAAAGCAGTTCCCGCCGAAAGCTACGAGGGCAAAGATCATGCTCAGAGACAGGATAATCGCCAGAAATTTTTTCATAAAGCTACCTCTTTCCTAATGATTTATATTTCCCAAAGCCCTTCTACAGGCTTTTTCAGGACGAACGGAATTTTACAGCTGCACGTCTTCCGATTTGCTCACAGCCAGATAGATAATGAGAGATACGATCGTTACCATGGTCAAAATGGCAGCAAACGCGCAGGCTAGCCCATAGCTTCCCCGGCTGATGGCTACGTAGGTGCTCATTGTTAACGTAATGTTCCGGTTGTTATACAGAATGATCGAACTGGATAGTTCCGTGACGATGGTTACCCAGCTGAGGATGGCGCCGGAGAGAATTCCATTTGCCATCATGGGTACGGTAATTTTTCCAAATGTTTTCAGCTTGGAGGCGCCCAAACTGATGGAGGCCTCTTCAATGCTGAGTGGAATCTGCATCAGGGTAGCTGTCGCAGATCGGATGGTGTACGGCAGACGCCGGATCACCATGGCAATAATCATAATCGTCAGGGTGCCGGTGAGAGCCAGAGGGGGTTTCCCGAAAGCCAGCAGCAAGGCAAGGCCGATGACCGCGCCGGGCATAATATAGGGAAGCATGGCTATCGTGTCTATGGTGTTGTTCAGCACGTTGGAACGGCGAACCACCAAATAGGCAATCAGTACCGCTATCACAATAATAATGGCAAGGGCAACAATGCCAATTACTGCCGTGTTTTGAATAGACCGGCCCAATAGACGTTTGGCGGCCTGCTGATAATTGCCCAGGGAGAAACCTGGCTGGAAGGTCTACCCGGTATTTTTGCGGAAAGACAGATAGATAATA
>CAZGAM010000003.1:2994-6900 GCA_964523685.1 uncultured Oscillospiraceae bacterium
AGTAGACATACATCAGGATTCCTGACAGGCCCTTGGGTTTTTTCTTTTCTACGGGGTGAAGGCTGTTCATGGAGAACTTGAATTTACTGGTACCCCATTTCTGCAGGAAGAACACAATCGCCGTGACCACGATGGCAATGACTGCCAGCGCTGCGGCAAAATGGTGATTTTGACCGGTTTCACCAAGGTATTGGTTATAGATTAGAACGGGAAAAGTTTGGAAGTTTTCACCCAGCAGACTGGGGGTGCCAAAGTCTGCAAATGCCTGCATGAAGACCATCATGGCGGCGGCCAGGATGGTTGGCATGGACAGGGCAATGACCACTTTAAACAGCCTGCGAACACCGGTACAACCCATATTGGCGGATGCCTCCATGAGGGTATTGTCGATGTTTTTAAAGGCTCCGTTCATATAGATAAACACCAAAGGGAAAAATTTCAGGCTCTGCACCAGCAGGATCCCCTTGAAGCCGTAAATTCCCCCCAGCGTAATGCCAAAGACGTTCTTTATAAAGTTGGTGATCACGCCGCTCCGACCCAGAAGCATAATCCAGGAATACGCGCCAATGAAAGGGGCTGACATGCAGCAGAGAATGGACACCACAAACAGTACCTTGCTGCCCTTCAGACGGTAAAAACAGTAGAAGTAGGCAAAGGGAATACCAAGAGCCAGGGACACCAGGGTCACGGTAATCGTGACCTTCATGCTGTTGATGATGGTGGTAGTGTAGTAGTTTTTGGAGAAAAATTCCTTGAACTGATCAAAGGTCAGGGAACCCTCGTCCGATAATACAGACTGTTTCAGCAGGCCGAACATGGGGTAGATCATGAATAGAATAAACAGCGCCAGAATCACCAGGGAAACAACAGTCCAGACCTCAAATCTTTTCTTGGTTGCCATCGTCTTCCTCCCGGCCTTACGCCTTCAGGTCATTTCGTACGCCGGTAAGGATATTTGCGGATCCGTCCGCTAAAAATACATTGACCTTGTCGGTATTAATGCCCAGAGAAATTTCCGACCCGGGGGTCAGAGTATCTTCAATAGAGGATTCCTGAATAATTTCTGCATCCTCGCCGGTGCTCAATTTGACGAAATAATGGGTATTGAGACCAAGAAATACCGCGTCTTTTACGACAGCCTTGATGCCAGGCATGTTGGCCTGACGATTTAAAAGCAGTTCCTCTGGACGTACGCTGATCATCACATCCTGACTTTTCATGTACTCAGGGGCAACCGTTGTCAAAGGAGCGCTGTAACCGCAGACATGCAGGACTGCCTTGCCGCCTTCCACACGCAGATTTCCCTTGAATACGTTCGTTCGTCCGATAAAGGTCGCGACAAAAATATTGGCAGGACGCTGGTAGATGCTCTTGGGCGTGCCTACATGCTGGATCACACCGGCGTTCATAACCGCAATGCGTTCTGACACAGCCATGGCTTCTTCCTGATCGTGGGTGACGTACACGCAGGTGATGCCTACGTCATGCTGAATATTTTTGATCACCGTACGCATCTCCACGCGGAGTTTAGCGTCCAGGTTGGAAAGAGGCTCATCCATCAGCAGCACATCCGGTTCAATGCACAGCGCGCGCGCCAGAGCGACACGCTGCTGCTGACCGCCGGAAAGTCGTTCCGGCATGCGGTCTGCGTATTCGCTGATCTGCATCAGCTTCATGAACTGATCTGTGCGGCTGGCAATCTGATCTTTGGGCAGCTTCTTGTTCTTCAGACCGAACTCCACGTTCTTTCGAACATTCAGATGAGGAAAAATCGCATAGTTCTGGAAGACCATGCCGATATTCCTCTTGGCCGGATCCAAATCGTTGATCCGCTTTTCTCCAAAGTAGAAATCACCGCCTTCAATGCTGTTAAAGCCCGCAATCATACGCAGAAGCGTCGTTTTCCCGCATCCAGAAGGCCCCAGCAAAGTAAAAAACTCGCCAGGGCGTATGTCCAGACTCATATCCGGAATAATGACGTTGTCCCCATATTTCTTCAGTGCGTGCTGAATGATAATCTCTACACTCATGATTGTCTCCCTTTCTGCTCTGTTCCTCTTGCAGTGATTTGGCTCTGTCAGCTGGTTGTGTCCGCCTTCCAAACAAGCCGGATCATTTCATCTCTACGGAAAAATTGAAAACATAATATATTGTTGCATAAAAACAAGAAAAACACAATATCCGAATGTGAAAAATTTTTATGAAAAAATTGGTGAAAAACGACAGTGGGTCCAAAAGATACCGTGCTATTTTGTATAACATGCCCAATTTTGCCGTCTACCACCCATTTGCTAAGGCCGGACCGGGCTCCTGTAGTATATGTTCTTGCCATTCGGATACGTCCGCGATCCGCTGGGCCCAGAAAAAACTTCGAAGCAGCGGACTTGTCCGGCATCAGAATGTAATCATCCGGCGCATGCGCATCAAAGTCAGACGGTTTCGTACCAGCGGAGAAAATTCCAGCACCCGATCCAGATCTGATTGAGATACGCCGATGTCCTCCAGCGTCCGCTTCGCATCCAATTTTTTCAGCAGAGCAAAAAGCTGTTCCGAAGGGGGAATCTCCGCCAGAATCTTACGAATTTCCGGCCAGCAGGAAGACAGCCGCTCGGGGGTTACAGCAGACAGGCAGTCCTGCCTGTTCTCTTCCAGGATATCGTCTATCAGCCTCGGACCAAAGAAAGCACTGCAGCGATCCGGATCTATGGGAGCATAGGGCTTCAGCCAGGCAGCTGGATCCTCGACTTTCGCAATACGCTCATATTCCCTGGCAGCCAGAATACTGCCCACGCCTGTTTTTTCGCCATGCATTGTGGGAAAATTGACCTGCAGACCTTTCGGTTTCATCTCAATCAGATGCGATATATGGTGCTCCGCGCCGGATGCCGGTCTTGAGTTGCCCATCATCTGCATGGCAATTCCGCTCATAACCAGCGCATACGTAACCTTCTCAAAGGAGGTTTCTTTTTCCTCCAGGATTCCTGGAACACTTTCCACAACAGCATCTGCGGCGCGGCGCATAATCTCCAAAATCCGAGGACAAAAGTACTCTCCCGTAACCAGATGGGCAATTTTCCATTCAGCCTGCGCGATGTACTTGGCAAGAATATCACCCACGCCGCTGCGAATCATGCGAGGGGGAGCTTTTTGAATTATGTCAAGATCTGCTGCAACCAGTACCGGCGCGGCTGCTGTAATGGCTTTTTTATAACCATGCCAGGTCATGGAGGCCACCGTACTGCAATAGCCGTCCATACTGGCTGCCGTGGGGAGAGAAACGAAGGGAATCTTTCGTTTCCAGGCACAGAAACGGGCTATATCGTGAATAGTACCGCTTCCCACGGCGAAAAGCAGATCGATATCCGTCTCCAGCTTTTCCAATACCAGAGCGGTGGATGTTTCATCCGCGTGCAGATTGTCGGGATACAGTACAATTTCCTGTTCTGCATGAGGACGGCGGTCAGCCACTGCTGCGAAGCTGTTTGTATCGTATAAGGCGCATCGCCTTCCCTGCAGATGATAATCCGAGCAGAACTCTTCCAGGCGATACAGACAGCCGGGCTCCAGCACAACGGCTTGGGTCACGATGTGATGTTCTCGTCCGCATACGCACCGGCCGCTGTATGTCGTACTGTCAATCTTCATAACACATTTCCCCCGCACACTCATGTTTTCTTTTCAAAAATCCTACAAATTCTTGAATGCACTGGCCTGGTGTCCCACATTTTATTGCTGTGCCTGCTTGGAAGGGTTCCCGTTTCAGCAGTACAGCAGAATCTGTCAGCACTTTAGGAGCTTTCCCATGAGAAAATTCAGGTTTGTGTAATCATCTACCCGAATAAACGGGAAATCGGAGACATAAATTGCCTCATCATTGCCGCCGGGACCGTAATCATCTCCGGCATA
>CAZGAM010000003.1:6910-10135 GCA_964523685.1 uncultured Oscillospiraceae bacterium
GCATAAACGACCTGGCTGTGTTTCAGTCCATTTTCCCGACAATAGCGATCGAGAGCATAGTATTTGTCATAGGGGTGGGGGGCCATATCAAAGGACGAGGAACCGCCAATAAATACTGTAAATTCAGGGAAGAGTTCTTTCACAGCGGGGTAGATTCTGGAGCGCTTTTCCCGGTCCGGATCAAAGGCGAGCTTTCGTTCGAGAGGTGCGGCGGTGCCCAGAAGGGGAAAGGTGATGCAGCCGGAGGAATGGAACTCTACATTCTCGCCCACAAACTCGCTGTAGCCGAAGCGCTTTCTCAGTTCGCTGACTCGCTCCTCTACGCTGTCCCTGTCACAGGGGACCGACTCATCATAGACATGTTTCAAACTGCCGGTTAGAGGATCGTACTGACAGAACTGCATTCCATAATTTCCAATAATGTCAACAGGAAACTGGCCCATCTGCCGAAAAATTCGCTCGCTGTCCCCGGCTCCTACCATCAGGAGTTTATATCGCCGGGAGAGTTGATTGAGAACCGACCGATTTTTCTGTCCCAGGGGAGTCTTGTGCTGGGTTAGTGTTCCGTCCAGATCAAGGGCTATTAATTTGACAGGTTCCATATCCGTGATAATAGCAGAATCACTGCATTCTTTTGCAAAAATAGGAATACAGCCGCTGCGCTCCTTTCAAAATGCTGATACGTGATCATGCCAGGATACATCTCGCAAAGGGTGTGACGCATGCTGCCAAGTCCAGCCCACCGGATGGCCGAACTTTGTAAGCAGCCAAAGGGTAAATTCCCTGAAGTTTCTATACCTTATAATCGAATGCTGTCGGAATATTTTTTGCAGAAGTGGGAATGCCTGTCATTCCCGCTTTGCGGTTGATTTGGAGAATTCGAGTGAAATGCAGCAATTCGTATAAAGTTTGTCCTTTGAACTGTGCTCTCGCAAGGTGCTGAATCATGCGAGCCATATAATTGGAAAAAGGGCTCATTACCCCATATTTATTGAGTGAATACAGTGATACGGAAATTTTTTGTTTTCCGATTTTCTCTATGCATCTCTAAAAGGATAATTCAAAATAATAAGGAGGCAGCACCATGACAAATAAGATGTATGGTTATGTTCGTGTATCCAGTAAGGAGCAGAACGTAGATCGACAGCTTGTTGCTATGCATGAGTTTGGTGTTTCGGATAAGTATATCGTTGTCGATAAGGTTTCAGGGAAAGATTTTGATCGCCCCGGATACCTGAGACTTAAGAAACAGTTGAATCCGGAGGATACGCTCGTGGTCAAAAGTATCGACCGGTTGGGGCGGAATTACGATGAGATTCTGGAGCAGTGGAGAGATCTGACGAAGGAGAGGAATGTGGCAATTGTTGTCTTGGATATGCCTCTTTTGGATACACGTCAGGAGAAGGATCTTACGGGAACCCTCATTGCGGATATTGTTTTGCAGCTTTTGTCCTATGTATCGCAGACGGAGCGGGAGTTTATCCGCCAGCGGCAGGCGGAAGGGATAGAGGCCGCGAAAGCACGTGGTGTCCATTTCGGCCGGAACGAAAAGGAGCGGCCTGATTCCTTTGATAAGGTAGCAGACCAGTGGAGAGACAGCCGGATCTCTGCCAGAGAGGCTGCCCGGCAGCTGGGTGTGAGTCACAGGACCTTTTTGAAGTGGATGTCCGAACATGAGGAGAAGGAGGGAAAGAAGCTCCATTTTGCCCCGGCAGCAAAGAATTGAAATCCTGTATGGAGAACCAATATGGCTATTTTGCAACCCAAATTGCATTCAGGACCTGATTCCAAACTATTTGCCTGTTCTCTAAGAAAAAACCGTCCATGCTGTATGGATAGTTTCTTTTTAAGCCGCCGAATTGGTCAGTTCCAAATCCAGGTCATGATGATCCTGTAGAATTTCCTCAATCTCGGCTGGACCTGCGTCACCTGCGAGGATCGTATCCATCGAATTGGACAGATATGTGCTAATGTCTCCTTTCCTATGGGGTTGCTGTTTGGACAGGTCCCATGACAGCATATCTCAGCAAGAGGGTGTCCTTTACTCTGAAAATGCCCCACCCAAGGCTTTTCATTCATGGTGGAGGCGGTTGTGCCTATGGGTGTTTTCTTGCCTGTTGGTTGACTTGTAAAGATTTTCTTTTTCTTCCTAATAGTATAAAGCAAAAGAGACAACTTGTAAAGGAAACATTTTCGGCTACGATCTGCCCTTCCGCCGGCACGCAGAAGCGGAACGTACCGTCTTGCACAGCCCGTCTGACACAGGGTGCCACAAGCAAGAGGCGCAGAGCGGGAATTGCCCAAATTGGGGAAAGAAAGCAGGAAATCAATGCGCACGTGCCTTTACTTCTATACTCAGGCTTTACTATGTGAATTTGTCTGCAGAGCATCATGCGATTCCCTTGACGACCCATTTTTTCACCAAACAGCAGGAGATAGCATGGGAAGGCCTCTCCATGCAGCCAAATACCGGAATTTTTGGTTTCTTGCCGCTGACGCGGGATATATCAATCTGTGGGTTATTTTATGTTATCCTGTTGTGTGAAAATCCTAATCATTATGCTCTTGCGCCGATGAATACGACCTGATATAATAATCGTGTCGGTTTTCCGACGATATTTCTTATTTCGACAGATTGGGAGGTAATTTCATGAGAAAACGCATGATTTCCCTGCTGCTTGCCTTTGTTATGATCGCCAGCCTGGGAACAGTGGCCGCGCTGGCTGACGGTGAGCAGCTGACAGTGGCTCTGGTAGTAGCTGACAAGTTCGGTGACCGTTCCTTCTATGATTCCGCCAAAGCTGGTTGTGACCGCCTGGTGGAAGAGGGCAGCGTGAAACTGAGCACTATAGAGTGTAACGGAGAAAACCATTCTACCCAGATCCGCAATGCAGCTGATATTGCGGATGTCGTGATCTGTGTGGGGTGGGAGTTTTACGATGTTGAGACGATTGCCCCAGATTATGCCGATGTGAAATTTATCTGGATCGATAATGCCACCTCTGCTCCGGTAGAGAATGTCCTGAACATCACCTACGCGCAAAATGAGGGCTCCTTCCTGGCAGGATACATTGCCGCAGCCATGAGTGAGTCCGGTGTCGTTGGCGCTGTTGGCGGAGAAGACGCGGACACGATTAACGACTTTATCGTGGGATATGAACAGGGCGCACAGTATTATGCCGAGCAGAAGGAGACAGAGATTGAGGTGAAGCACAACTATGCCAA
>CAZGAM010000003.1:10145-22167 GCA_964523685.1 uncultured Oscillospiraceae bacterium
GGGGATGGCGTGTTTGAAGCAGCCGCAGAAAATGGTTTCTACGCGATCGGCGTGGATTCGGATCAGAAGTATATTGATGAAGATGTCATCATCTGCTCCATGAAGAAAGAAGTGGGCAATTCGATTTACGCAGCAGTGACCGAATTCCTGGAGGGTGATGATTCCCGCATGGGAACTACTTGGGTAGCTGATATGTCTACCGGTTTCATTGGCATTGGATACGGGGAAGAGGGTTCTGTACAGCAGATACCGGACGAGCTGAAAGACGAGGTAGATGCGCTGGCGGAACAGATTATCTCCGGCGAGATTGTCGTAGATACCACCCGCAGCTGAGAGTATAGCCAGGAGGGCGCGTAAATACGCGCCCTCTCTGCATGAAAAGAGGAAAAACGCGTCAACTGATGGGAACAGCAGGACACTCAGGAACAGGAGTACAGATTGGAAGGTTCTGAACGGAAGATCTGGAAGCGTGACGTCCATTTGACTTTTGGCGCCATTCGCGCAGGCAAAAAGCGAGGTTTTTCCGCAGCGGCTATTGTTTGTACCAATTTGCAGTCGTTCGCCCCTTATTCTTGCATATTTACTATTCGCGGTTCAAAGTGTTATGTTCCCAGGCGTTGGGAGAAAGCCTTCCTTCCGCCTGGAAACAGACGCTGTACTGCATCCGGATGGTGGAAGACATGCTCTTGCGGTGTTTCAGCAGACGGGAAATTGAGAACGAATGCAGGGCTGCCGGAGGACAGGAGACAATTTCTCCCCGGGTGCCGGTCTTGTTGCTGATGATTTCAAGGCTAGAGGCGGCCTTAAAAAAGTCTTATGGCTGTTTTCCGATGGAATGCAGCAGGGCGTTCGTCCCGGTGAGGGGTATATGTACAAGCTGTGCCTGTCGAAGACAGCACAAACAGTCGTGTCTTTTGGAAAGATGAGGTGGTCCCTTTGGAAGAGATTGCAGTGCGATTCGAGCACGTGAGTATGGCTTTTCCCGGTGTGCTTGCCAATGACGACGTGACCTTGGATGTGCGAAAGGGAGAGGTTTTCGCTCTGGTGGGCGAAAACGGTGCAGGCAAGAGCACTCTCATGAATGTACTGTATGGCATTCACACGCCTACCGATGGGAAAGTATTCATCGGCGGTCGGCAGATCACCGATTTTGATCCCAAAACGGCTATTTCGATGGGAGTAGGTATGGTCCATCAGCATTTTATGCTGGTTCCGTCCTTTACAGTAGCGCAGAATATTGTGCTCAGCCGGGAACCTCGGAAGGGTCATATTTTTTTTGATAACGCCGAGGCGGAAAAGCAGACAAGGCAGCTGGTGGAAGAATATGGTTTGGAGGTGGATCCTGCCCTGCCGGTGGAAGAGCTGAGTGTGGGGCTTCAGCAGAGAGTAGAAATATTGAAGACGCTGTACCGCGGCGCGGAGATCCTGATTCTGGATGAGCCCACGGCGGTACTGACACCCCAGGAGACAGAGGAATTATTCTCCGTGATTCGCAGAGTAGTGCGGGACAGGCATATGACGGTGATTATCATCACCCACAAACTGTACGAGGTGCTGGCTATCTCCGACCGGGTAGGCGTGATGCGAAAGGGACAACTGGTAGGGGTGAGGAACACATCCGAAGTGGATGAACAGACTCTCGCATCCATGATGGTGGGTAGGCCCATGCTTTACGATCATCTGGAAAAAACAGGTAGCCCAGGAGAAGAGCTGATTCGGGTGGAAAACCTTTATGTCCGGGATAACCGTGGTCTCACGGCGGTCAACGGTCTGTCCTTGTCTGTGCATGCAGGAGAGGTACTGGGTATTGCCGCGGTAGAGGGAAACGGCCAGAGCGAGCTGATCGAAGCGATAACCGGTATGCGGAAGGTCGAATCCGGCAAGGTTATTCTATGCGGTCAAAGTGCTGCCGGCCTGAGTCCGGGCGCGATACGGGCCATCGGGCTGGCCCATGTTCCCGAGGACAGACTGGCTACCGGCGTGAGCCGGGAGGCCACGGTAGCGGAGAATCTTCTCACGGGAAAACAGAGGGAGAAGCGTTTCAATCGTTTCGGACTGGCACAACGCACTTCCGCCATCGAACGCTATGCACAGGAACTCTATGAGCAGTTTGACATCCGCGGGGCAGGGATTGATGTTCCAGTTGGTTCCATGTCCGGAGGAAATATGCAGAAAGTCGTCATTGCCAGGGAGTTTTCCTTCGACTGCAAGGTGCTCATCATCGCCCAGCCTACCCGCGGGGTGGATGTAGGCGCCATCGAGTTTATTCACAGACAGATTATCGACCGTCGGAACCAGGGATGTGCCATCTTGCTCTGTTCTGCTGATCTGGATGAGGTATTTCGACTTTCTGACCGCATCGTTACGATGTATGAAGGAGAAATTTCCGGACAGTTCACAGGACCCTTTTCCAAAGATGAAATCGGCTTGTGCATGACGGGAACCAGACGGAGCGGGGAGGCGATATCATGAAGAGAAAACACAACTGGGGGTATCTGGTCAGCTTGAGTATCAGTGTGCTTCTGGCGTTCGCTATCGGCGCTCTGATTCTTCTGATTGCTGGATTCAATCCGCTTCACGCCTATGCCGCGATGATAGACGGGGCCTTTTCCAATGCCAGGCACATAGGGGACTGGCTGGAATATGCCATGGTGCTGTGCCTGACGGGCCTTGCCTGTGTATTGGGATCCCGAGTAGGTATTTTTAATGTGGGCGGGGAAGGCCAGCTGCTGCTGGGAGCCGTTGTGGGCTGTCAGGTGGGCGTGTGGCTGAACGGCCTGTCTCCCTGGATCGTAATTCCTGCGGCTGCACTGGCTGCCATGGCAACCGGTGGACTGTATGCCCTCATTCCCGGATGGCTGAAGGTGAAGGTGAAGGTCAATGAGGTGATTACCACCATTATGCTGAACACCATTGCCGCCAGCGTGTGCCAGTTCCTGGCTAAGGGGCCATGGAAAAATGTCAATAAAAATATGGTGGCGGCAACCTCTCAGGTGGATCCCCGTTACTGGTTTAAGACGGTGATTCCCAACTCAAATCTCTCCACGGCTATCTTTGCCGCCATTGTCATAACTTTTTTGACTTGGTACATTATGGAGAAAACCTCTACGGGATATGAGATGAAGCTTACCGGACAGAACCCCCGCTTTGCCTTTTTCTCCGGAATAAAGACAGATCGAATTGTCCTGATCTGTATGGTTCTCTCCGGAGCCATGTGCGGCCTGGTGGGCATGTTCCGGGTCTACGGTGTGGAGCATCTCTATCGAAGCAGCATCAGCAACCAGTATTACTTTGAGGGCCTGACGGTGGCTATGATCGCCGGGTATAACCCGGTTACGGTCATTTTCCTCAGTTTCTTTTTTGCTATCTTAAAGATCGGGGCCCAGGGCATGGAGTTGTCAGCCGGGGTTCCCAACCAGATCTATCTCATCATTCAAACGGTAATCATCTTCTTCATGGCTGCTGAGAGCGGCATTTTCGCAGCCATTCGTACCACTTCCCAGCGGAAAAAAGCCCAGACGGACATCCGCCGAAAGGAGGGCAGGGAACATGTTTGAGGACATCTTGAAAAGCATTTTCTCCGCCGGCACTTTTAACCAGATGCTCCGCAGTGCTACCCCGGTGGCCCTGGCGGCTCTGGGAGGAGCGATGACAGAACATGCGGGTATCATGAATATAGGTATGGACGGGATGATCCTGATGGGCGCCTTTTTCGGAGTGCTGGGCAGCTATCTGTTCGGTTCTGCGGCGGCCGGGGTGGCGCTGGTTCTGGCAATGGGCGTTGTGGTGGGCCTGTTTTTTGCTTTGTTCGTGGTGAAATTCCGTTCGGATGAGTTCATTATTGGCACCGCTCTGAACACTTTTGCCGTGGGATTGACAAGTTTTCTGTCCCGTTCTATCTTTGGTACTGCCGGTACCAAGGGAAATCCTGCTCTGCCTGTGATCCATATTCCTGGCTTGGACAGCATTCCTTTTTTAGGTCAGGTACTGAACGATAATTCTCTTTTCGTCTATCTCACATGGCTTCTTGTTTTGATCATGTGGCTTTTTGTCTACAAAACGCCCTATGGTTTCTGGTTGCGCGCTTCCGGTGAAAAGCCGGAGACTCTTCGTACCGCAGGCATTGCGCCGGAACGGATGAAGTGGCTGGCCAGTATCCTTTGCGGTCTTCTTTGCGGTCTGGCCGGAGCGCATCTGTCACTGGGGCAGCTGCAGGGCACTTTTGCTGAAGATATGGCCAATTCACGGGGTTATATTGCCTTCGCCTGTGTTATTTTCAGTAAAGCCAATCCGGCGATGGCTTATGTAGCGGCCTTAATGTTTGGGTTCTTTGATGCGATAGGTCTGCGGCTGCAGGATTACATCAGTTCCGATCTCACAAATACAATTCCCTACCTGATTACAATTGTCATGATGGTCTATGTGGTGGTGCGTTCTCAGCGTCGCAGAAATAGAGGAAGCGTCAAATCCGAGTGAGCGCAGGGCAGGTCAACAGGGCTGCCATTCTGCCATGGTTCGGGCATGCGTCCCGTGCACAGGCTGCTGCGCAGAGGTAATGGAAAGCGGGAACAGTGGCAAAACACCAGAGAGGAGAGACGGTAGCCCGTTTCTCTGTACCCTCCCTCTTACTGTGCATGGCGCTCCGGCGGCTGATGCTTACAAACAAATAGCGGCATCGTCATCCATGGTGATGGTGTACGGTGCCGCCAACATTCTAAAAATATGAGGAAAGAGAAGCAGCCGGCATTCGTGGAGCGGACAGGCAGCCGCCAGCAATCAAGCCGCGTGCAAACTTCTCTTCAGGTGTCAATCGCTGTCATCCTCGGTGTCCCAATCATCCTCGGTTTCATCCCAGTCCGGATACTGCTTAATCGATCCTTTTGCGTTGGTTATCTGCTTTACGGAATCGCTGCATTCCTCTATTTTACTTACAGTAACAACAAAAAGCCAATCGTCTCCAAAATCATAATGGAACAAAAACTTCTGTTTTACCCAAAGACCGAGGTCATCTAACTCAATATCCGTGGTAGGCTCCCCATCTATGGACCTGCAAATATAACAATTGTCACTGTACATGACATTGTCCATGAAAAACTCGTACATATGATCACAGTCGAATTGAAAAGAGTACAAAATGACATAGCACAGGTCATCCAAGGTCTGGTCACCCGAAATCTCGATTGTCCGGTATATAGACCTGCCGCCTCCCTTTGGATAGACTCTTAAGGTATATTTTTTCACAAAAATGAACCTCCTGTTTATGATTTCTTCTTGATTTAGTGTTGGCTATTTTTCAATATCTCTCAGTCTTTTAATAAGTTGAAAAAACAGGTACAATTTGAATACGTGCTGAGTTCTGACGTAATAGTGAGGATGGTTATAAATGAAAAGAGCAAAAAAATGGTTTACAATGGCTCTGGTATTCTTTCTGGTTTTCAGCACTATGTCAGGGTATGTTTTCGCTGAAAGTTCTTCGCAATCAACCTTTGAAGAGGTTGTCCTGATGGATACAGAAGTGATGAAAATGACAGTTACAGATTATGTTCCAGAAGAGCTAAGTTTTGAAATTTTTATAGAGAACAAAACGGATAGGAGTCTTATGGTGGAGATGGATGAAGCGGTCGTCAACGGCATCATGTGTTCTCCCTATTGGGTGGATACTGTGCCAGCGTCCGCAGCCGCTTACAGCGATCTCTATTGGTTCGAAGAGGATTTAGAGGCTGTTGGCATCAACTATCTTCAGGACATACGCGGTACCATTGAGATCTATGAAGAAGAGACCTACGACTTGGTTGGCGAGCAGGAGGTCAGCTGGTCTGTAGACGTGGGAGATACGGACTTGCCTCCTGTTGAAGAGCTGGTGTTTGAGTCTATGGAACCTTTGAATGTGATTGCGACAGATGACTTCACTTTGCAGGCAGTCGATTTCAATACGACAGGAGATATGGATCTTCCCACACTTACTTTTTATATGGAGAACCATACCGACAGCGATGTGTATATCAGCATGGAAGATGTTCTGGTAAACGGAATTGTCTGTGATCCATATTGGAGCATAAAATTGCGGTCTGACTGCGCCAGCTATGACTCCTGCATCTGGTATGAAGAAGATCTGGAAGATAGTCACATTGATCCAGAGGCTATAGAGAAAATTTCTTTCACTATGATGGTTTCGGATTGGGATTCCAATGAAAATATCCTGTCTGTGGATGCGTCAATTGATGTGACCGCCGGCACCATAGAAGTGGAACAGGAAGATAAAGCAACAGCTTCTGCTAAGGGGGATCAATCCAGTTCCATCACAAAGCCTGATGACAGCACCTCGGAAGACGGGGATACGGACGGGGACAAAGTTCTGGATTCACCTGAGGAAGTCTGGCCTACACAGGACATGATGGGTAGAATAGTCAATGGCCGATATGAGAATACTTACTTTGGTTTTTCCTTTCAGCCGAAAGAGGACTGGACCATGCAGACCGAAGAAGATCTGGTTGGCATGGAAGAGAATATAGTTGATCTTGCCAGTTCCAATAATGGTCTTATCAAAGTGGGGTTGATGATTTACAACGAACCTGAGCTGGGGAAAATAATATCCCTGCAGGATTTTCTGAAATTGACAGCATCCATGACGGAGGAAGAGGAATTAGCCGAGAGTATGGGGCTGGATAGTGCCAGTATGGAGATTGGGACAACGGAACTGGGCGGTCAGGCATTTGACAGCATCAATGTCACCGGGACCAGTGTGATCGATGACATAGAATTTCCCCTAACGGCCAGGATGATCTATATACAAAAAGAAGATAATGTAATGGAGATCGCTATAGCCATCTTTGGCAGGGAAGATTTAGACAGCCTCGAAGGCATGTTTTCCGTACTGTCAGAGACTGCTGAAGAGGATGTTGTCATGAACGCCGAGGAGGAAAACGGCAATCGTTAGATTGCGTGTATCGTGAAATCATTTATCGAGTGAACTTGCACCCCGTCTGATGCGCTGCTGTCAGGCGGGGTTCTTTATTCCCAGGGAATCCTGCCATGCAGTAAGAGCATCCCTCAGATGCCAAATTCCCTGCAGAGAAGGTTTTCGCATCCGCAGCTGCGAAGATGCGAGCCTGTACCCCGGATCACTTTCCAAGAATAGGAAGTTTCTCTGCAGCCATTTGCCTATCAAATGCCCTGGTAAATACAGAGCCGGAAGTATCCAAAATGGGGCAAAAAAACAGGGCCTGGGCATTTTGGACGAGGCGAGCTGTTCTTCCGAAAGAATATCGGCAGGATTCCCACCACAGGCCCAGGATCCTGGCCGATGCGGCACGCCAGACTATTCTTAGATTCAGCAATCCATCCTATCCTCTATGACTTTTTCGGCCGTGGATGCAGAGCTTTGCAGCTTATCCAAATGCGCGAGCGAAAATGCGCGTACAAATACGTAGTTCTTTGTTTTTTGGGACTTGTATACGCGAGCCATCGGGAAATCCTGTTCATTAGCCCAAAGGCAGGCTTTACTTCTTGTTTGTTATTATACCGCATGGCAGGCTATGGTATCAAGGGGAAAATCAAAATTTTGTTATCCTAAATAGAGCGGATGCACAAAACAGCCCATGCTTGTATCGGCACAGCCCAAAAGCTGCGTAGCTGTTCTCTGAAACGCCAGCCATAGAGTCTTCTTTGGGGGGAAGCGCCAAAAATGCAGTTCCATCCTCCGGTTGCAGAACAGGACAATTGTATTCTATCTCATCGCCAGACATTTTGCATAAAAAGATGCTTTTCTAAAAGTAGACTTGTGCGTCTGCGGACCTTTTTTAGAGGACATTTTTTCCCGGAAACCCGTCGGACTAAACAGTAAAACAGTCCTGTTAAATTCATTAAACATATTGATTTAGTATGAAATTAACGATCGCAAATTCAGTAAATATTTACTGAATTTGATTGACAAATAGAACAGCAGCTGATATAATTATTCGAAATTTCATGGATAAACTGTGTTATAGGAAAAGACGGGAAACTGCGATGGTTTCGGAGTGGAAAAAAGACATTTGTTTTTCTTTCCCGCATCAACATTTGTCCGGACTATAAATATAGAGTGTATTTCCGGGTCTGACGGGATACTTTTCTTCAGAGGATGTCCCGGCTTTCCCTTGCCGCACTTGCTGATAAGATACGACCCCCGTTAGGAAATGTCCGAAAAGGACTATGGGAAGGAAAGTAAGGAGGTTGCTCATGAAGTTGAGAAGGATACTTGCCCTGCTGCTTTGCGCAGTGATGCTGTGCGCGCTGCCAGCCGGTGTGTATGCGGAAGAGATGGCTGAAGAAGCTGTGCCGGATCACATTGTGGTGGAGGAAGAGACAGGCACGGTAGAAGCGGGAGAAGGGTCGGCAGATGCCGCAGTCGAGGAAGGCGGGGAGGCTTCTGCCCCGCTGGTGCAGGAGCCGGTTGCTGAAACGGCGGCGGAGGACAATTCCGACATGCCGGCAGACGATACTCCTCCGGCGGAGGAAGCATTGGACAGTACCGAGGAGAAGACCAGCTCTGACGAGAAACCGGAACACGAGAGCGTGGCATCGGATGATAAGGCGGTAATGGAGCCTTCTTACGAAGAAGAGACGGCTGACGATCCAGCCCCTCTGCCCACAGAACAGGGTGAAAACCCAGGAGAGGCAGAAAGCCCTGTGCCCGAAGTGCCGGAGAGCCCCGTGCCCGAAGCACCGGAAGCGGAGATCGAGTCAGAGGCGGAAACAGGGACGGAGGACGCAGAAGATACGGAAGTGCCTCCGCAGGAGCCTAATTCCGAGGATAATGCCGCGGCTCCCGAGCCTGACAGGACGCCCTCCATAGGGATGCTGTCGCATGTGGCGGCGCCAACTATTACCATCAGCAGCAAAGGGCATTCCGGCAACATGTATTGTCCCCCCGCCCAGGTGACAATCCAGGCGCCTGGGAAAATTCAGTCTCTAACCTGCGATACGGTTTCCGGGGGCATTGGCCAAACGTCATACAGTTTTACCTTGACAAACAGCGGGAACACAGCGTATACGTCCTATACAATTTCCGTCACAGACGAGGCACAGAACACGATCTCGGAAACCATTCTTGTAGGGCACCCGAGCCCCAAACCCGGCTCTCCAGAGAGGATGGAACCCTCCTGTGAGAGCGATGGTTATGAAAGAGAACCAGCCTATTGTGCTTTGTGCGGCGCCTTTTCCCATTATCAGCGCAATATAACGATTCCAAAGCTCGATCATGATTGGAAAAGCCAAACATACGAAGTCGGACAGTGCGGCGGTACAGGTGAAATTACTGTCAATACCTGCAGTCGGTGCGGTAAGACAGAAGGGGGAGAGATAGAAAGCCTGAGCGGTCATCAATTTACTGAAAAGACAAAAGAGGCTACCTGTCAAGATCCTGGTTACAAGTATCAGGAGTGTACGAATTGCCAGTATATCAAGGATATCACAGAAATACCGGCAACCGGGCAACACACATACGGCGAGTGGAAGGAAACCACGCCCGCAACCTGTGAAAAAAGCGGCATTATGGAGAGCGAATGCACGGTTTGCCATCAGAAGTTCACGAAATCCTCCGGGGCTGCAAAAGGCCATGACTGGGAGGAAATAAGCCGTGAGGGCAGCGATTGCGACCAAGAAGGCATTCGCAACCTGGAATGCAAAGTTTGCAAAGAGACCAGAGAGGAGAAGATCTCTAAATTAGGCCATGACTTCAGTGTAGAGGTTGTTGATACTGAACCGGGGTGCACCACACAGGGCAGAAAACACAGAGTGTGCAGCCGCTGCGGTGAGCCGGAGACCGATTTCCATGGGGCAACCAAATACACAATTACCCCGGCACTTGGCCATAACGTGCAGGGCGTGTCATGGACAAGCAGGAGCAACGCGCACTATCAGATCTGCACGCGCTGCAAAGCAGAGGTAAATTACAGTGTGCACACGCCCCGCGAGGACGATCAGGACTGCACAACAGCGTTGACCTGCTCAGTCTGCAACTATACGCTGACTGCCGCCTACGGAGGCCACGACCTGAAAATCACGTCGGATGAAACTACCCATACCACTGTATGTAAGCGCAACGGATGCAGCTACAGCAGCACTCAACAGCATACCATGACGGCCGGCGATTCCACCGACTGCACGGCTGCTTCTACCTGTACGGTTTGCGGTTATGTAAAGCCAGGAACCAGTTTCACGTATCACAAGGCCGGCAGCACGTGGGAAACCAGCGGCACCGAGCATTGGCATAAGTGCATAAATACCGAATCCTGCCAGGTCAAACTCAATGTCGGCCATCACGTTCCGCTGCCCGACGATGGGGACTGCACAACTGCTGTGACATGCATGTACTGCGGTGCGATATATACACCGGCAAAGACAGAAGGTCATATCTTTGGTGCTGCTTCCCACGCCGACGGGCCTTACAGCCTCGTCTACTGCCAGAATCCCGGTTGTAAGCAAACAAAGCAGATCGAACACAAAATGATCGAGAAATCGCGCAGTACCATCCATGCCATGAGCTGCACGCAGGATCTTGTCGAGGAAGTTACTTTGCAATGCGAAGGCTGTGGGCACATCGAGATAGAAACAGTTACGACCCCCACCACAGGCCATCAATGGGGCGCATGGGAAACTGTGACCGCCGGAACCTGCCAGGCTGGCGAGTACCAGAAACGGGAGTGCAGTGCCTGTCATCTCACGCAAACCCAGAACCTGTCAGCGACAGGACATGAATTCGGCCCGGCGGAGATTGTTACTTCCGCTTCCTGTGATGCACCGGGGGTATCCAGGCAAACCTGCTCTAAGTGCCAAGCGGTGAAGGATACGGAGATACCTGCGCTGGGGCATGACTACCAGGTTGTGAGCAGCACGAATCCTACTTGCGAGGAGCAGGGCATGGATCATAAGAAATGCACGCGCTGCCAAAATGAGATTGATGAGCCGTCAGCGGCTCTTCCGCTGGGACACGACTTCCAGAACTATGTCAGCAATAACGATGCTGCCTGCACGAGGAACGGCACGGAGAAGGGGAAGTGCACGCGTTGCGATGCCGTCGTGAACCGCGAAGTCCCCAACAGCGCGCTGGGACATAGTTACAACACGGATGAGGACTGCACCACCTCAGATCCATGCCTGCGCTGCGGCCAGAGAGGTCCAGCCGCGAGAACGCATACTGCCGGCAAGGAGTGGCTGGCAGATGCGGCGACAGGCGAACACTATAAGAAATGCGCCAACGAGGGCTGCACGAAACGTATGTTTGTCAGTGCGCATATTCCCGAAGTCGACGATGACGACTGCACCACAGCCCAGCATTGCTCCGTCTGCGGGACAGTACTGAAGGCCGGCAGCGGGGCACACCACTTCACGACATGGAATTATCAGAACGCCAATATCCACGTGCGCACCTGCCGGAACGCCGGCTGCCATGCCGTTGAGACAGCCTCCCACAGGCAGGGAGAGGTAAGCCCCGAGAGTGGGAATGCCAGCTGCACAACCCCCGGCAGTGTGACGCACCGTTACTATTGTGCAGACTGTGGCCAAATTTACAAACAGACAATCACAGACAGTCAGCCTCTGGGCCATGACTTTACCGACTGGGAGGAGATGGAATCTCCCGATTGCAGCAACAAAGGTGCTAAAAGGCGTGAATGCAGGCGCTGCGGGCTTGTTGAGGAACAGGGCGTTGACCCAATGGGACACGACTGGGAAGACAAATTTACCGTTGATGTGGAACCTACGTGCGATCGAGACGGCAGCCGATCCATTCACTGCAGCAAGCCAAACTGTTCCGCAACCATGGACAGTCAGGTGATTCCAGCCCTTGGTCATGATTTTCAGCGCATCATGGTGGTCTCTCCGGCTACCTGTACAAACCCGCTGCTGGAAGAAGTCGTCTGCGGAGACTGCGGCGCGACCACCGTGCGCCATTCCACAGCGAAAGAAGAGGGACCTTTGGGTCATCACTTTGCCGCTTATCTCTCCGATCATAATGCAACCTGTACGGTAGACGGCACCGAAA
>CAZGAM010000003.1:22177-26273 GCA_964523685.1 uncultured Oscillospiraceae bacterium
CGGAACAATTGATACGAAGCCGGTGGAGGGAAGTGCTCTCGGCCACATCGCGGCGCCTGGAGCAGAAACCAGAGTAATTCCTGCTACCTGCACCGAGGAAGGTCGCACCCTGGCTGCCTGTTCACGCTGCGGTGAGGAATTCGCCTTGAGAACAGAAAGGCCGACAGGGCACAGAGAGAGTAAGGAAGCAGACCAGGCGGCTACCTGCACCTCGGGAGGATACATAGGGGCTTCCAGATGCAGCGTCTGCGGTACCACGCTCCGTGCGCGAAGGGCGATACCGGCGCTCGGTCACAATTATAGCGGGTGGACGGCTACCGGGACAGGCAGCCATAGTATGAGATGCTACCGCTGCGGGGATCAGCGCATACACACGTGCAGCTATTCCGAAATGCATATTGGCGCCGGAAAGGTGGATGTCTGTATGGTCTGCGGCGATGTGGTAGATTCCACAGGTATGCATGTTCTCACGGCAGGTATCTTTGAGATCGTAGAAAATGTGAAATATGAAGAAGTAGATCCAGGTGCGATGCCGGAAGGGGAACTTGTCGTGCGCAAACTGGATATCCCATTTGGGGATGACAGGGAGGTGCTGGAGGCTTTTACGGTTACCTGTGAGCTGGACGGGGAAGCTCTGGATCTAAACGGCAAGGTGCGGGTTACGATGCCTCTGGAATGCGAGGTGCCTTTCCTGCTGTATCGTGTCGACGAGGTAGAAAATCCGGAGAATGAACAGGACACGGAAGAATTTGTAAAACTTGAGTACATTTATGAGGACGGTTTCATTCGCTTTGAGACCGACAAAAACGGCCTGTTTCTGATTGTACCCGAAGAAGCGGAAATCTCCGTTGGTGAGCGCAGTAGTTTGTAAACTAAACGGGGAGCGGCGCGGGAATACCGCAAGGGGCAAACAGCGGAATCCTCAACCCTTGACGCTATGCATTATACTACTATCAACCGTATTGCGAACTTTTTTAATAAATTTTGCACAAAGAGTAAAAAACTTATTTGCAACTTGTGCGGTATACCGTAGCGCCTAATTGTGATATGATATTCAGCGTCAGGAGGTGTTGATTTTGGTCAGCGAAAGCCAGAAGAGGGCAGCGGTTAAGTGGGATAAAGCAAACACAAGGACCCTGTCCTGCAAGGCCAGAACAGAGACTGCGGATGCGTTCAGGGCGTATTGCTCCGCGCAAGGAAAGTCTGTCCATGCAGTGCTGCTGGACTATGTGTCTAGATGTATTAAGGATACGCCAATACAGACAGACGAGTCGCCGGAATGAACTGACGGCTCTTACAGATTAAACGGGATTGGAAGAAAACGTCCATGAAA
This sequence comes from uncultured Oscillospiraceae bacterium, assembly GCA_964523685.1. Classification (GTDB taxonomy): domain Bacteria; phylum Bacillota; class Clostridia; order Oscillospirales; family Oscillospiraceae; genus CAJOIG01. Next base: position 23,511 of record CAZGAM010000003.1, read on the forward strand.
ATGCCAACAACGATCAATAGACACGTAAATACGTTATTCCTATCAGGATCCTCACCCAAGTGATCACTGATTCCTTGTGTGTACGAGCGAACGGCGCAGACTCCTGCACTTCCTTCATTTTGGCTTATCCAGTCAACTTATGTAGGAGGCAGATGTATTACTTTACCGACTCTAGAGGCCGCAAAACTGGCGCAAAGATCCCGGACAAGAGGAAGATAGCGGTTCAGCGTGAACACCGGATCCGAGAAAAGGGGCACTCGTCAGGATCTGTACCCAACCAGGACAGCGCGGTTTGAGAAGCTGTATTTCAACCAGACCCTTCGGGGTCTGGTTTTTTTGACTGCGAAATTACCCGCACCAACAGAATAGGGCGGAGTGACTGGTTTTAGAAGAGCAGCGGATTATTCTGAAAAGATTTTAAAGATATATGCATCGGAAATCGAGCCAATTTCACATAATTTAAGCAATTGCTTGACGAATATATTGAGCCGTGCTACTATATGCAAAAACGAAACTTTCGAGGGGTGTATCATCCCAATCCGGGCATCTTATAACAAGAATAGAGACGCCCGCTATGTCCGTTACCTATCTATCGGACGAAGTGAATCAAAAAAGATGCCCCGGTAAAAGTGTATCGGTCACATCGAACCGGAAACAGGGGAGAGCGTTCCCAATATGGCAAGCGTGACCACCCTGACAAATACCCCAAGAAAAGGGAGCCTCCCTGTGAGCAGCAGCATGAGATAGAAGAAGCTGCGCAGTCTCAAGATGCTGCCATTACCCCTTCTTTTGTCAGGTATTACCATGACCGCGATTTAGAGAAGTTGACAAAGCATCTTGAGTCCATCGATCAAGATACTGACACAATTGGTTTGCAGGACTTTGGGAAGAGATTTGAGCAGGATCGACACACAGGAGAAAGATATACCAGGGCTGTGTTTCGCCGGAAGAAACTTTGGGCGACATGCGGGAAACGACGCTTGGAGGCAATAGGACGGCGGATGCAGCAGCGAGACAGAGAGGCTGCTTTGCGCATGCTGCCTAGATGGCGAAGGATACATGACGTTTCATAAGGATTTGGGGGAAGGTCACAGGCTGTGAAAAGGCTCCGGACACGGTTTACTTTTTATAGCAGTTTGGGGTCGGAAGCAACGACAGCAAGAATCGGCTTTCATCCGCCTGATTCACGGATTCCCATGGATATGGCAAATGTGCAAGGGTACTGAATTAGCATTTTTAGCATCTGTGCCTGTGAGAGCCAGCCGCTGAATATTTTTCTGCAAGAAAGATTTCTGTCCTTTGCTGTGAGAAGTCCTATCCACATAATTTTCAAGAAGAAAACTTGCATTCTGTGAAGAAATCGATTATAATGAACTTAGAGGTGTTTGCCGGACAGAATTATTGGAGGTATTTGTGCGAGTTAAAACAAGCAAAAAGCAGGGTGAGCAGATACTTGAATTTCCAGCATTTTGACTTGCTAATCAGTTTACAATCATTGATGACCTGAAGCAAAGGCGAAGTTGGGGGATAACCAGGAGGTAAAAAAATGGCAATGCGGGATTTCGTCTTGGATTTTATAGAGGAAATACTGAAAGACAAGACGTTTAACCTGACAGAAGAGGATTTGCGCTTTTATGAAAAGGGCACTACTGCGGAAGACGACGAGGGAACAGACCAGCAATTCAAATGGCAGAACGCCAGATATTATAACGTCGACACCAACGTGACGCGCAAGGATCTTCTGCTTATTCGTGTTGCGTCGGACGGCTTGGTGGAGGAAATTTTGACTTTCAGGGTAGCAGAGTTATACAATATTTATCTCAAGCTGGGCATGGATGCTGCTCTGAAGAAACTAAAAGACGCTATAACAGAAGCTCGACCTGCCAGCGCAAAGTTTCTGTCTAATGTAATCATGCAGATTAATGATTTGAATGCTTTACGGGATTACATTATCCTCCGTCCCTTAAATTATGATAACAATGAACTTTTCCTGCGGGATGGCGTATACCGCCGGGTCGGGGATATGGCGCTGGTTTTATACATTGGAATGGGCCAAGAAAAAGGTCAGTTTATAAGCTTCAAGGTTGCCAAAGATATGCTAAAAGAATGGGGCGTCGAGGAAGAGCCAATGTTGGATTTTGCGATGGAAAATACCATGCGCCTGCAGACACCGATGATTTGCGCACTTGACTTTAGTAACGGATTAAGTTTAAAGAAAGTCAAAATTATGGAAAAAGATGTGAAAATCAGCAGCGATGTGAAAGGCTTTCACGTACTGACCACCGATCAGGAGCTCAACGGAGCTATTGCTGGCTTCTATGCCCCCGTGCAAGAGAGACTCTATAGAATGATCCACGGAGAGTACTATATGGTATTTGACAGCATCCATACTGTCCATATCCACCCTGTTCGCGATACGACGCTGAGCACTTTGCGTTATACCCTTAAAGGAGCAAACAGGGATATGAATCGGCGGGAGGAAGTGTTGAGTCGAAAAATATACCGCTATGACAGGAGGAAAAGAGGATTGGTTGAAGCGCGCTGACTGTACCGGTTCGTGCGATGGTTGACATAGAGCCGGACCTGCAGGAGGACAAAACGCAGATGGCTTAGGCAGGATGTTTCTATTTCGAGCCGTAAAACACGAAAGATTTCGCTTTGCAGAGGTAAGACGAAAAGCAGCGGGTATCGGGTTTTGGTGCATACGGCATCCAAGAATAAGGCTCGTTTCAGGGGAACCTTCTTTGGAGTACCAGATTTATT
>CAZGAM010000003.1:26362-32595 GCA_964523685.1 uncultured Oscillospiraceae bacterium
GAACTGAAAAAAACGGACGAGATGGGAATTTTCGAGCTGGAGAAATTCCTGTCCCGTCCAATTTGTTAGCCTAAAATTCTGAAAAAAGAAAGTATCCTTGATTTTTCCAAGAGCCTGACTTCAGACGTACACGCTTTCTTTGGGACAAACTGCGCCGAAAGGAGGCTGGAACAGATCTTTCTGCACGGTCCGCGATGGTGCGGCTGAACTTCCGCATAATCCTATCAGCTGGCGGTCAACTAATAACCTTTGGAGCGGTCAACTACGTGCGTCAGCGGCTGACCGGCGAGATAATGCGACAGGTTCACCCTGAAAATCTCATAGATGGCTGCGCTGTTTATGGGGTCGTTATCGCTTCCGGAGATATGCGGGGTAATGATTACATTCTCCATATCCCACAGAGGGCTGTCTGCTGGCAGCGGTTCCACTGCAAATACATCCAGAACGGCGCCGCCCAGATGACCGCTTTGCAGAGCGGCAATCAGTGATTTTTCGTCCAGCGTGCTACCTCTGCCGCAGTTTACGAGAAGAGTACCTGGCCTCATCTGGGCAATACATTGGGAAGAAACTAAATTTTTGGAACTGCTAGTGCAGGGAAGGCACATTACAACGGCGTCTACATTCTGAACAGCCTCACAGATTTGGCGGGAAGTGAACATCCTGTCAAATCCTTCCGGCAGCGCTCCTTCTGAGCGGCGGACGCCGATTACTTCGGCTCCCAACGCTTTAGCCCGCTGAGCAAATTTGGTACCAATATCTCCCATACCGATTACGGTAATTCTGCTTCCCTGAATGGAACGGCATAGTCCGGCACAATTCCACACATGTTCTCTCTGATTTTTCAAGTAGGCAGGCATGTGGCGCATGAGCATCAGAAGCCCGGCTATCATGTGTTCTGCTATGGAAACACCAAAGGCGCCGGAGCAGTTGGTGAGCACAACATCCTGGCTGGGATACACGTCGCCGCAGATGCGTTCCACACCGGCTGCTGGGGTCTGTACCCACTTCAAGCCTGGAACAGAGCGGAACAGTTCCGGAGGAAAGTACCCCATGAGAACTTCACAATCCTGTACCTCGGCGGGGGACGGGACACCCTCGTGGGGGAACCACAGGGTTTCGTATCCTGCGTTTTCTGCCATTGTGGTCAGCTCCTGCCTCTGCGTTTCATCAAAGGGGACATGTCGGAAAGCAATTTTCATCATAATTTTGGCAGGATCCCCTCCGTTCGCATCAAGGGGAGGATACCCTGCCTTCACCTTTCTGAATTTTTGGAAGTACTTGCTATATGTTTCGTAAATGCCGGTACGCTGGATCTGCCTGCGGGGCTATTGGACCCTATGCGCCCCTGTTTCGGGTGGCGCTGACAGCGCCCCGGGACATGCTGCCGTACCCCGGCTTCCGCCGGGAAAGCAGTTGGATGTGCGCAAGACCCAATCAGAAGGGCTTCTGCTGCCCATCTGGCCATTTTCCTTTGGGCAGTCAAAAGCTCCTGAGTGTACCTCAGGGGCAGATGTGTTGTCGAAATTTCCCTTTGTGCCCAAGGAATACTCTGCCTGGTGCGCCAAAGCGCATCAGGCAGGATTTTTTGGCGCTCCCGCAGGAGGCAGACAATGCCTGGATCAGGCGCGGCCGGCTGATGAAGGATCCTGGTTTTTACAGAGGCAGGTGCACCCAGCGCTCTTCCCGGTGGGACAGTTCCGCCGCGTTGATCAGCTCCTGGACCCGGGCGCTCTGCCGGAAGTTGCCCTCGTTTTTTTCACCGCCGCTGACAATCTCCTCCAGGAAATTTTGGATCAGGCAGCCGTAAAACGCCGTATCCCACTGGTCATCCGGCCGGTGGCCGGGATTCCAGTACCGGGCCGGGATCTCCAGGGGACGAAACTTGACGGCAGCGGCGTCTGCATGCGTCAAAATCGCGGGATTTTCCGCAGCGTACCCGTCTGCATACTCCAGCCGCTGGATCTCGCCGGTTTCCGGATCGGTGATCAGGGTAGCGCGCAGCGCGCCACGGGAACCGTAGATGATGGCGGTAATCCCCGGATAATTGCCGACGGTTACAAAACTGGTCTGCATGGAGAACAGGGAGCCGTTTTTGCACCGGGCAATCCACATGTCCGCATCGTCCCAGTTGATGCGCTCCAGGTGATCGTCCACATTGTAGCGGCGGCGCTCCGGGACCAGGTTTGCCATCTCGCATACCAGCTTTTCAATATCGCTGCCGATCACTTCCAGGCCGATGTCGATGGTAGGCGCTCCGTAGCCCTCCATGGACCCCACCTCGATGTGGCGCGGATCCATGTCCGTACCCACCAGGGGAATATTCTGGGGATAAGACTTGAACAGCCGCTTATCCTGCGGGTACCAGGGATCCAGCCACTGGCTGTTCTGCTCATACCCGTTGAAGAGCCAGGGGGTGCCAATCTTTCCCTCCCGTACAAGGTCAAACATATACTGCACCGCAGGCGCATAGCGGAAAGTCAGACCCACTTTGGTCTTGAGTCCTTTCGACACGGCCAGCTGGTCCAGTTCCTGTACCCGGCGGTAATCCTGCGCCACCGGCTTCTCTACCAGAACATGCTTGCCCTCCTGCAGCGCCAGGGCAGTCAGCGGCTCGTGGGACTCTCCGTGCTCATCCCGGGTGCATACATCGATCACATCCAGATCGGAGCGGGCAATCATCGACTCCGCGTCCGCTGTGGTCTCCGGTACACCGAAGCGGGCGGCGCGGTCCCGGGCCAGATCCTCATCCTGGTCGCAGATGCAGACCAGATCGCACAGATCGCTTCTCACCCAGCCGGGGATATGGGCGCGACTGGCCCAGCGTCCTGCCCCCACAATGCCCACGCGCAGCTTTTCTTTGCTCATACTGTATTCCTCCCAGTCTGTGTGCCGGTCTATTTTCCCGGCACAGAATCAAAGCAGAATGTTACAGGCCCGGCCTCTTCTTGTCAATGATTTTCAGAAATTCTCACAAATTTATCGGAGAATCGTTCTCAGCTGGGGGACAGACACTGCTCCGCTCGATCAGCAGGGGGTTGTAGATGAGCACGCTGCGCGGGCAGCCTGGGTGATGGATCCGGTTCCAGAGGGTTTTCACGGCATCGGCGCTCATCCGCTGGTGATCGATGCGCATGGAGGTGAGGGGAACCTGGCACTGGGCGGCCAGCACACTGTCCTCGCAGTTGAAGATACTCATGTCCTCCGGTACGCGCACGCCCCGGACCAGCAGCTCATTGAGTATGCTGACGGATATGTCGTTGGAGGAGACAATGGCCGTGGGCCGGCAGTCCAGTCCCACCAGGCGATCCGCGATCATACGGCCGTTTTCATAGATCAGCCGGTCCAGGTGGATGACCCATTCCGGCGGGATCTTCAGGCCGCAGGCCTGCATGCAGTCCTCAAAGCCCATTTTCTTGTCCTGGGTGATGGGGGAGTCCTGGCTTCCGCCGATAAACGCGATGCGCCGGTGGCCGTGGCGGATCAAATATTCCGCCCCCTCGAAGCCCATCTTATAGTAGTCCGGGCGCAGGCAGTCCATATCCAGAGAGGGGAGGTAGCGGTCCAGCATGACCACCGGGCAGGTCAGGGTCCGCAGCAGTGCCAGCGTCTCCGGAGTCTCCTGAATAGTCAGGGCAATGACCCCGTAGAAGTGGTTCTTCTCCGCATAGCTCAAATAGGAGCGCTCCAGTTCCGTTTGGAAGGAGGTGACGGCCACAAAGGGGCGCTTTCGCTTTTTCTCCACCTCCTGCACCAACATTTCCACCAATTGGGAGGCGAGAGAGGACTTGATGCCGCCCACCAGGATGAGCACCAGATCATCGTTGCCCCGCAGCGTGACGATTCGGCGCTCCTTACGGGTGTACTGCAGCCGTTCCATGACCTCCTCCACCAGTTTTTTGGTATCGGCAGCCACATATCCCTTTCCCGTGAGGACCCGGGAAACCGTCGATATGGACAATCCCGTCTCCCCGGCGATCTGCTTCAGGGTGGGTCTCATAAGCCGGCCTCCGTTTTCTGCTGCCGGAGGAACCACTGGAAGTGGTCTTCCAGAATATCCAGGGGGATGGCTCCGAACTCCAGCAGGGCTTCGTGGAATTTCCGCAGGTCAAAATGCTCCCCCAGCTCCTGTTCCGCCTGCCGGCGCATAGCCTGGAACCGGAGGCTGCCCCATTTGTAGGCCAGTGCCTGGGCAGGCATGCCGAAGGTGTAGCGCAGAAGTTCCGTGGAGATCTCTGCGTCGGTGAACATGGTGTGCTCTTTCAGGAAGTCTTTCGCCTGCTCGTAAGTCCAGCCCAGAGCGTTGAGCCCCGTGTCCACAATGAGCCGGCAGCAGAGAAACGCGTCCCAGGACAGCCGGCCGAAGTCGTTGATGGGTGTGTACAGTCCCAGTTCCCGGCAGAAGCCGGAGGCGTATTCCGCCCAGCCGTCGGCAAAAGCCGTGTTGTAGTGATGGTGGAGCAGTTCCGGCAGGGTTTCGTCCTCCAGGACCAGATTCATCTGGTAGTGGTGGCCCGGCAGCAGCTCATGATAGACCACGGCGTTGGTGCGGATCTGGCAGCGCTTGTCCAGTTCGGCGGCACTGTAGTAGTAGATGCCCAGGGGCTTTTCTACGGGAATATTGTAGTAGCCCCAGCTGGTGGTGGCCTCCGAGGCGGGATCCAGCCTGGCCACGGCGCAGTCCGCCTTGGGCATCCGGGAGAAGTACTGGGGCATGAGCGGACGGATCTTGTCCAGATAGCCGGTCATGACCGTTTGCATCTCCTCCGGGGAGGAAAAACGATAGGCCGGATCGTTCTGCACCTTCTTCATAAAATCGGGCAGGGAGCCCTGGAAACCCAGACCGCGGGCGATGGCCAGCATCTCCGCCTCCGTATCCGCCAGGGCCTGGTAGCCAACCTGCTGGATCTGCTCGGGTGGGAGGTTTTGGGAGATATAGGTCTCCACCTGCCGGGCGTACATCTCCGCGCCGCCGGGGTACTGTCCCATACCTATAGCCGTGGGGGCCTGATGCAGATAATCCCCGGAGAGAAGGGCGATCACCTCCTCTACCGCCGCGCGCACTTTCTCCGCCCCCGGCTCCGCCTGCGGAAACCGGGCCAGGGCGGAGAGCATCTCCCGGCAGTCGGTCAGACTGCGGATCACCAGGCGGCAGCCCTCTTTAGGCATACGGATATACCGGCGTGCCTGCTCCTCCACCTTCTGCTGCAGGGAGCTGATAAACGGGGGGAAGTTTTCCAGAACCTGCAGATAAAACGCCCGGTCCTGCTCGGTGTCCGCCGGCAGGGCCAGCATCTTCTCCAGGAAGGTGGGGATAATGCGGTAGTAGTGGTTGAGATCAAAGCGAAGCCAGTAATTGTCGGAGTTTTTCCGGATATAGCCGCAGTAGTAGAGGAGCACCTTGAGGACGATCTCATCCGTGTGCCTGCCGCACCGGGCCAGCATGTCCCGGGCTTTGGCTTCGGTCTCGTCCGCCAGGACGCGGTCCTGCAGCGCACGCTCCAGACTCAGGTCCGGCATCTGCCCGTCTGGGAAAGTCCATTTGACAATGTATACCTCGTTATTTTCTACCGTGTTGGCGTAAAATTCGTCACACAGGGCCTTGACTTCGGGGGAAAGTTCCATAATGTCTTCTCCTTTGCTCTGAACCAGCCGCTTTGATCGCTCTCAGGTGCTTTTCATACTTTTCACGATTTTTTGCCTTTTGATAAGTCCTTTCTTGCATAAATAACACAAAAAAGCCCGTTTGGCAAGAAAAAAATGAAAGATTTTGGCTAAAATCCTACTTATTTGGTATTTTATCACATTTTCCCACATTGATTTCCTCCCATTGGCCGATTATAATCTTTCCAATCTGGACCCTTCTTACGCTTTTTGCTTTAGGCATTTACAGCGCTACTGCAGTAAAATTACGCGTCAGGAGGCATGCAGCGGGGCACCCCGCAGAGAAAGTAATATAAAAGGAGAATGAGAGCATGAAGAAAATTCTCGCAGTCTTCTTGGCCGTTGCGCTGGCCCTGTCCGGCACCGCGGCATTGGCAGACTCGGAAGAGCCCAAAATGGGCGGGGATCTGGTCATCGGCTTGGGCTATGAGCCGGATACCCTGAATGTGTATTCCACCCATCTGCTGGGAGATGTGCAGGCGATGATTGTGGAGGGCCTGCTGGTGCCGAATGCGGACATGGAATATGTACCCCAGCTGGCCACCGAGGTCCCCACCGTGGAGAACGGGGGC
>CAZGAM010000004.1:0-6002 GCA_964523685.1 uncultured Oscillospiraceae bacterium
CCTGACAATAAATCCAACCTGTTTAGAGGAAGGCAAAACCTGCCACAAAAAGGCCACAGAGAACTATGCGGACCGTATGGAGAATAATTTGAAATTTACCGCCGCCGCGAATGTTGTTCATAATGCAGCCGCCGCATATGGCAATACTGCCGGCTAACGATACAGGCCAGGCGATCGGCCATTGTTTTACAGAGCAGACAATGGCAAAGCCTAAAGCCAGGCTCCCGCATACAATCAGGAAACAGGGAACTTGATAAGGCTTGTTTCTAATATTCACCAGGGCAGAATAGGCTGTAATGGCTGTAAACAGACCGCATACAATCCAAAGTACATATTGTAAGATTTTCATCATGCTTCTGGCAGGAAACCCCTTTCTTCCTAAGGGGAGGAATGCCGTCTCCTTTCTGAAATTTTGGATTCTGCTTAGAATGCTGTAATCCCGGTACCTACCGTGACAGTCAAACGTCACCGCGAAGAGCCGAATCCCGCCGGATGCGGATACAGAAACGACAAGCGATCCATCCCGAAAAGCCATTCTAAAGCATCTTTCCCCGCCTATGGCAGGCTCCGAGAGAAGTTCTTTTGAGGTCTCAGATAGCACAGCAGCCAGGAAGCTTCCGAAGGCATTGATCTCGTCTTGGAACGGAGATAACCCGCTGCTGGAAAGCAACATGTCCTTCGTCTATTCCCCGGCAGCCGCTTGAAGGCAGGGCATGGTAAAGCATTTTGACGGGACGTGAAAGGGCGGCACCGCGAGTCAGGTGACGAAGCACGGCAAGTGGTATCTCCCTGTTCCAGGACCTGCGATTTCTCCGACCTGGAATGCCGAAAGACGCAGATTGGCAGCGGTGGTAGACCGCAGGGGAACTCCGGAATGGCAGTCGAACCCAAGCGAGCGCACGCCGGAATCGGCAGAAGAGACAATCGAGTTGCACAAGCTCCTACGTCTTCCGCAGGGGCAACTAGACAATCTCCGAATAGCTCCCCAGATATTTAAATGTCTCGCACATTTCCTCCAGATCAGCCATCAGTTGAATGAATTTGGGAGAATAGACGGAAGTTTCCAAATCAAAGTAAAACATAAACTCGAAATCTCTGTCCGGCAGCGGGCGGCTCTCCAGCTTGGTAAGATTGATCCCCAGCGCTGTGATCCGGCTCATAAGCCGGTAAAGAGATCCAGGACGATGGCTCACTGTAAGCATAATACTGGTGCGGTCCGCCCCTGGGAAAATTTCCAATTCTTTCCCAATACAAATAAACCGGGTAACATTGTTTCCCCTATCCTGCACATCTGCCGCCAGTGTCTCCAGCCCGTACAGCGCGCCGCAGGCGTGGGAACTCAAGGCTGCTATATCTGTCCTGTTGGATTCCGCCACCCGTTTTGCCGCGACAGCCGTGTTCTCGCACACCGTTACCTTTGCATCCGGCATGGTTTTTAAAAATTCTGCGCACTGGGCAATGGCCTGCTCGTGAGAAAAGATTTCCGTAATATCCGATTGCTTTACGCCGGGCCGCGCCATCAGATTATGATTTACTTTTAAGCGCAAAGAACGGACAATGCTGAAATTGTACTGCATCATCAAATCATAGATGCGGTTGACCGAGCCGGCTGTACTGTTTTCCAGAGGCAGTACACCGTAGCGGCAAAATCCGCTGGCAATAGCGGAGAATACCGCCTCAAAGTTTTTCACATAAGAGATATGCGCCTCGGGGAAAAGCTTGTCTGCCGCAATTTGTGCGTAAGCTCCTTCCACCCCCTGGCAGGCCACCGTGGCAGACTGCGGGAAAAGCTGTTCCGTATTCTGCAGGCTTTGGGCAATCCTGTCACAAAGGGGGCTGGGACCTTTCAAAAGAGAGGCCTGGTAGCTTTGGGCGACATCCTGCATGGTGGCGTAAACTACGCCTGCATAGCCGGAGAGTTTTTCGCCGGCTGTTCGCTGAAAGCGGGCTTTTGCCTCCCTCTGCCCTGCCAGATCTATCGGTACCAAACCCAGCGTCTTCCGAGCCTGTGCCATCTGTCCGGCGAGTTCCATTCTACGGGCAAACAGTTCGCTCATCTGACTGTCCAAGGTATCTAACTGCTGTTGGATTGTTTCCAGTTCCATGTTGTATCTTCCTTATCAAATTTCTCCGGAAAAAGAGACCCGCTTTCGCAGGCTTTCCTTTCAAAAATGAAAAATCTGGTAAGAAGCTGCCCTCATGGAGTCAGCCTCTTACCAGATAAGCTTACCAGGAGAGGTTGCCCTTATTCAAATACATGGATCACTTTCCGCGGGCAGACCTCCGCACAATGTCCACAGTGCACGCACTTGCTCTGATCTATTTTCGCCAGGAAGTTTTCCACAGTAATTGCGTCGGCGGGACATTCCTTCTTGCACTTCATACAGCCTATGCAGCCAAAATCACAGTACTTGGTAATCTGGGCCCCTTTGTCTGTGGAGTTGCAGCCCACACTGTTGGTCGAGGCTGCAGGGATTTTAATGATCAGCTTCTTCGGGCATGTGGCAGCACACTTCATGCAGCCCACACACTTCGACCGGTCTACCTGGGCAATGCCGTCCACCAGGTGCATCGCGTCAAAGGGACAAGCATTCACACAATCTCCAAAACCAAGGCAGCCGGCTGGGCACACATTGGCCCCGTTCCCGCCGCCCAGACGGGTAGCAGCCAGGCAGGAACTCAAACCCTCATATTCAAATTTCTTCTTGGTGTGACCACAGGTGCCGGAGCAGCGGACAAACGCCACACTCGCCTCTGCCGCACCGGCGGAAACGCCCATAATTTCTCCTATGGCCGCCGCTGCTGCACTGCCTCCGGGAACGCACCCATTCACCGGCGCCTCTCCCTTAGCAACCGCCGCCGCATAACCATCACAGCCGGGATATCCGCAGGCGCCGCAGTTCGCACCAGCCAGAACGGCTCGAACGGCTTCTTCCTTCGGATCTTTTTCCACATGGAAGACCTTCCCGGCAATTACCAGCATAATGCCGAAGACCAGACCCAGTGCACCAAGAATCACGATAGCGGAAATAACACTACTCATTGCCCTTTGCCCTCCTCACACAGGAATCTTCATGCCGGAGAAGCCCATGAACGCCAGGGCGAACAGAGCCGCCGTCACGAGGCAAATGGCAAATCCCTCAAATGCCTTGGGGTAATCTGCAAACTCCAGTCGCTCCCGGACACTGGAGAACAGAATAATCGCTACGGTAAAGCCAAGACCTCCTGTAAAGCCGTCCACGACGCTTTCCAGGAAATTATAGTTGTTCTGTGTATTCAGCAATACCACACCCAATACCGCGCAGTTTGTAGTGATCAGGGGCAGGAAAATACCCATAGCGGAATAGAGGGCAGGGATTGCTTTTTTCAGGAACATCTCCACAAACTGCACGAGAACGGCTATTACGAGAATATAGGTAACCGTCTGCATAAAATTCGCTATCCCAAAGGGGATCAGCAGAAATTCATTGATGATCCAGCAGATTGCAGAAGCCATGGTCATGACGAAAATAACTGCCACACTCATACCGGTGGCGGTACTCATCTTATTGGATACACCCAAAAACGGGCAAATGCCCAAAAACTGAGAGAAGATGAAGTTGTTCGTCAGGATGGCGGCCAAGGAGATTGTTACAATAGAGGCAAACATTACTCTTTAACCTCCTTTTCTTTCAGTGCTTTCTTCGCTTTTTTCTCACCGCTCTTGCGCAGTGCATACTGCATCACAGCCATGAGCATGCCCAGAGTAAGGAAACCGCCAAAGGGCAGAATCAGGGCACCTGCGCCAAAGCCCTCGGGGATAATCCGAATGCCTGCGCCGGTTCCGTCCATAGTAATAAAGGAATTGGCGCCGTTCAGAATCCCGCCGCCAAAGGTTCCGGACCCGAGGAGCTCCCGGACCAGACACATAATGACCAGCACGCATGTGTAGCCCAGCCCCTGGAAGACACCATCCCGGAAGGACAGCATCACGCTCTCCTTGGAACTGAACGCCTCCGCACGGCCGATAATAATGCAGTTCACCACAATCAGGGGGATAAACACGCCTAAAGCAGAGGATAGTGCAGGAATAAAGGCCTGCAGCAAAAGATCTACAATCGTAACAAACCCGGCAATCACCACTACGAAAATAGCCAAGCGAACCTGTTCTGGAATAATTTTGCGGATGGCAGAGATGACCACATTGCAGCAGGTTAGAATAATCAGCACAGACAGTCCCATGCCGATCCCGTTAAACAGTGAGGTTGAAATAGCCATCGTAGCGCACAGGCCGATCTGCTGAACTAAAACCGGGTTATTGGTAATAAGCCCTTCCGTAAGCTGTTTTTTCACGTTCATGCCTTCACCCTCCTTATCCTAGCGATTCACACAGAGCCAGGGCTGTCGTAACGCCGGTAGAGACGGCTCTTGACGTAATGGTAGCGCCGGTCAGAGCATTAATCGTTCCGCCGTCCTTTGTCACCATAACTGTACCGCTCTGCCCTACAAACTGACTGCGGAACGCATCACCCGCTGCACTCTGCTGAGACGCGATGGCACCCAGACCGGCCGTTTCGCTGGAATCGGTGATGGATATACCCGTGCATTTCAGGTCCGGATCCACACCAACCATCATCGTGACAGTCCCCTGGGAACCGGACTCGGTAACCTGCACAACCCAGCCGCCGCCTTCCGCGGCATAGGCTTCATCCACATCGCTGGGAGCACCTGTCACATCGAGGAGTTCATAGGACTCTGCCGCCAAAACCTTATTCATGGCATCCGTTTTTGTCTGTTCCGCAATTTTCTCGATCCGATCCTCCGTCATAAGATTCACCAAACCCAGGATCAAAGCGACAATTGCAGCAACCACCAGAAGGATTACAGCAGGCATCAAGAAACCATTTTTCTTAGTCATCCTTTTGCTTCCTCCTTACGATGCTTCTTTTCCTTGACGACACCAAAACGGCGGGGTGCCGTATGTTGATCGATTAACCATGTGCAGCAGTTCATAATCAGAATGGCAAAGCTCACGCCCTCCGGATATCCTCCGAAATAGCGGATCAAAACCGTGATCAGTCCACAACCCACACCAAAGATAATCTGTCCATTCGGTGTAACCGGACTTGTGCAATAGTCGGTAGCCATAAAGATGGCCCCTAAAAGCAGTCCGCCGGACATCAGGTTCTGGAGCATCCATAAAATGTGGTTGTTCCCCCGGGAGAAGATCAGTGTCAGCACAGCCACTGTCCCCAGGTAGGCCACAGGAATACGCAGCGAAATTACTTTCCGGTACACCAGCCACGCACCGCCCAGAAGCAGCGCCAGCGCGCTGACCTCACCGATGCTTCCGCCGATATTGCCGATAAACATATCCCACAGAGCGTTCATGCCGCCGGGGACCAGCTGTCCTGCATGCAGACTGGCAAGAGGAGTAGCGAACGTGGCCGCATCCGGCGCATCCGCCTTAACCCAGGTCGTCATCAGCACGGCATAGCTGATCAGCAGGAAGCAGCGGCCCGCCAGAGCCGGGTTCCAGATATTTTTGCCGATACCGCCAAACAGCTGCTTTACGATGACAATGGAGAAAAAGGCGCCAATTACGACCGTCCATAAGGGAATTGTATACGGCAGACAGAATGCCAGCAGCATGCCGGTTACCACGGCTGACAGGTCCATATAGCTGTCTGTCTTTTTCAGCAGCTTCCGGTAGCCAAACTCAAATACGACACAGCTGATCACAGACACCAGCGTGATAAGCAGGGGCCTGAAGCCAAAGAAAATCACGGCGGCCAACAGAGCAGGCAGCAATCCAATAATCACATCCAGCATAATCTGCTGGGTCCCGCGGGGTGTCCGGATATGCGGTGAGGAGGATACAATCAGTTTACGATTCTCGTCCATCTCATTTTTCCTCCTTCTCTATCTTTTTTTCCTCTGCGGCAGGCTCCTTCTCCGCCGCGGAGGCAGGCTTGTCTGATGCCGAACCATCCGCTTTCTCCGCCGCCGGTGCCGCAGGGGCC
>CAZGAM010000004.1:6102-29576 GCA_964523685.1 uncultured Oscillospiraceae bacterium
CTGGGTTTGGCAGGAGCTGCCGGCTTCTCTTCGATCTTCTCGGTCTTGGCTTTTTCGGCCTCCGCCTTGGCTTTCAGCTCTGCCATATGCGCCTGAACCATCGCTTTGCCGGTCTTGAATGCGTGGGTCAGATGCAGACGGCCCGGACAGATGTATGAGCAGGAGCCGCATTCCACACAGTCCAGAATGTTCAGCTTTTGCAGCATCTCTACATCGCCCTTCTGCTCATACATATACATGTAGATCGGCTGCAAATTCATGGGGCAGGCATCAATGCACTGGCCGCAGCGGATGCAAACGGGGTTAGAAACGGTTTTATCCTCATCCTCACAAAACGCCAGCAGCGAAGCCGTGCCCTTCCCGCAGGGAACTTCCAGATCATACTGCGCCATACCCATCATGGGCCCGCCCATGATCACCTTCCAGGGATCTTTCAGGAAGCCGCCGGTCTGTTCAAAGACCCACTGCATGGAGGTACCCACACGGACCTTCACATTTTTGGGCTCTGCAATAGCCGAACCGGAGACAGTAACCACACGCTCTATCGCGGGCCAGCCCTCATAACAGGCCCGGTACACGCTGTAGGCCGTAAAAGTGTTGAAAACATTGCATCCCACATTCGCGGGCAGTCCGCCTGGAGGCACCTCTCTGCCCGTGATGGTTTTGATCAGTGTTTTCTCTGCGCCCTGTGGATACTGGCATTTCAAAGGAACAATCTCAATGCCCATGCCCTTGGCGCCTTTGAAATTGAGAAGGTCGATAGCAAATTTCTTATTCAGTTCAATGCCAAAATAAGCCTTATCTACCTTACAGGCCTTCATAATCAGCTGGATACCCTTCAAAAGCTCATCCGGGTGCTCCAGCATTGTTCGATGATCGCTGGTTATATAGGGCTCGCATTCTGCTCCGTTGATGATCACGGTATCCACCTTGCCCCAGCCGCTGGTAATTTTAAATGCGGTGGGGAACGTGGCACCGCCCATTCCCACGATGCCAGCCTCACGAATCACTTCCGCGATCTTCTCCGGAGACTCCATATCCTCTTCCTTCAGAGGAACCATCGTATCTGCAGGGGTGTCCTTAAAGTCGTTCTCAATCACAACAGACGTGACCATGTTGCCCAGGTTGTTCAAATGCGGCGCAATGGAGACCACTTTTCCGGAGACAGACGCATGGATCGGCGCGGAAACAGGCGCCTTCGCCTCTCCTATTTTCTGGCCGAGTTTCACCTCATCGCCGACAGCAACCAGGGGCGTACAGGGTGCGCCTATGTGCTGAGACATAGGGATGACCACCTGCGGTGGTTGAGGTATGGTGGTAATCCCCGCTTCATTGGCAGGTGCTTTTTGGTCGTTCGGATGCACGCCGCCATGAGATTTAAAGAGCATGAGCATCACCTCTAGCTTAAGTTATATACATTATAATATATCACAAGTCATTCCGGCTGTCTATAATTAATTTTCTTTCCAAAACTTCCTTTTGATGTGAAAGCCCCGGGGAATCCGCCGAAAGCCCCCTGGCTTCCCTCTGCAAAAACGGCTCGAAATATTATCCTGCGTTTTCCTTCCTCTCCGGCTCCCCGGCGGCATACTCTTTGACAAACTGTCTTGCCTCTTCCAGAATGCGGCGGCGGGAATTCAGCCGCAGAAGAACCACCGGTTTTCCGCCCGCTTCCAGCTTCACTCGGCCTTTCCACTCCGGCTGGTTGCAGAGAGCATTGATCCGGTTGAAATCAAAAGTCTGAAAGACGAACCGAACCATGTCTTTCTTCTGGGAAATATCGGTGATTCCCTGTTTGGATGCTTCGCCCCGGAGCAGGGCCACCTGAAGGAGGGCATTGACGCCGGGGGGAGGATCTCCGAACCGATCGCACAGCTCATCTGTGATATCGTCCGCCTCTTCTTCCTCCCGCACAAGGGCGATCCGCCGGTAGATATCCATTCTCTGGGAAGCATTGCGAATATAGCTTTCCGGAATATTGGCGTTGACAGCCAGATCTGCCGAACATTCTGTTCTCACCGGCGCCGGTTCCCCTTTAGCCTCCCGGATGGCGTCATTGAGCAGCTTCAGGTACATATCATAGCCCACATTGAGTATATGGCCGGACTGTTCAGAACCCAGCAGGTTTCCCGCCCCCCGGATCTCCAGATCCCGCATGGCAATTCGGAACCCTGAGTTAAACTCAGCAAACTCCCGGATGGCATCCAGCCGCTTTTGGGCTACTTCCGTAAGAATTTTATCTTTTCGGAAAGTGAGATAGGCACAGGCCCGCCGGGAGGATCTTCCGACTCTTCCCCGGATCTGATGCAGCTGGGCCAGGCCCAGCCTGTCTGCATCCTCTATAATCAAGGTATTTACATTCGGTATGTCGATGCCTGCCTCAATAATGGTCGTACAGACCAGCACCTGGGTCTGCCCCTGGGTCACCCGCTCCATAACCGAGGACAGCTCCTCCTCGCTCATTCTTCCATGTCCCACATCCACCGTCACATCCGGGAGAAGCTGTCTGATTTTGGTCGCCGTATGATCAATGCTTTCTATTCGGTTATGTAAATAATAGACTTGACCGCCCCGGGATACTTCCCGGCGGATCGCATCAGCCACCACATTCCAATCGTGCTCCATTACATAGGTCTGCACCGGCAGCCGGTTTCTGGGCGGCTCCTCCAGGGTAGACATATCCCGGATCCCGCTCAGGGCCATATTCAGTGTACGGGGAATCGGCGTGGCGGACAGCGTGAGAACATCCACCTGGTTCGTCATCTCTTTTATGTGTTCCTTGTGCCGCACACCGAAGCGCTGCTCCTCGTCCACAACCAGCAGACCCAGCTTCTTAAACTGCAGTCCCCTGCGCAGAAGCTTATGCGTTCCAATAACAATATCACAGCTTCCGTCTTCTATGGCACTGATAATTTCTTTCGTCTCTTTTGGTGTATTGAAGCGGGAGAGCATGCAGATTTTTACAGGAAAGTTGGCAAATCGGCTCAGGGCCGTCTGATAGTGCTGCTGTGCCAGCACCGTGGTAGGAACCAGAATAGCAGCCTGCATCCCATCCAGAACACATTTCATGACCGCCCGCAGAGCGACTTCCGTTTTTCCATATCCCACATCGCCGCACAGAAGCCTGTCCATGGGCACAGGCTTCTCCATATCCTTTTTTATTTCCTTGATGCACCGGAGCTGGTCTTCTGTCTCTTCGTATTCAAAACTCTCTTCAAATTCTCTCTGCCAGATCGAGTCGGGAGAAAAAGCATGTCCCTGGCAGCGTTCCCGTCTGGCATACAGTCGAAGCAGCTCGCCTGCCATTTCCTTGGCCGAGGCCCTGGCTTTTGTCCGAACTTTGTTCCAGTCGCTGCCACCCAGGGTAGACAGCTTTACCGGCGCCTCTTCGCCTGCGCCAATATATTTGGTAACCAGGTCCAGCTGGGTAGTAGGCACATACAGGCTGTCGGTACCGGCGTAGCAGATTTTGATATAATCTTTTATCCCCCCGTCCACCTTCATGCTGACAATGCCTGCAAAGCGGCCAATGCCATGGTTCTCATGGACGACCAGGTCCCCCACCTTCAGATCGTCGTACGAACCGATTCTGGCTCCCGCTGGTACAGCCCTTTTTCTTCGCGCGGGCTGCAAAGCACTTTTGACAATCTGGGTATCCGTGAGAACAGCCAGCTTGATCTGGGGGTATTCTATCCCGGCCGAGATACCTCCCACGGCCAAAGCGCAGCTTCCCGGCGCTGGCAGTGCGGCCAGTTCCGTATCGATATAGGCCTTCTTAATGCCGTTTTCCTGGAACATATCATGGAGAATTTTTACCCGGCGCTCATCACCTGCCAGCACAACGCACCGATACTCCTCCCCCTGCCAGTGGCGTACATCCTCCATGGCCTGCTGGTTGCTGCCGGCATACGAGGGAAGCTGTTTTGCGGTGAGGGTGGCGTTCGTCTTCACAGGCAGAGGATAACGGCCCATGGTAAAGGCATCTTCCATGACGACGGGCCATTTCTGCAGTTTTTCCATGGCATCGTCCCAATGGAGATAAAAATGGGCATGGCGGCCGGACAAGGTGCCGCCCTCTACCAGAAGATGCACATCCTCATTGACCTGTTTGAGATATTCTTTGGCCCGCTGACTGCTTCGCCCCGGCTGATCCAGTACAATCAGTGCCTGGGGAGACAGGTAGTCAAAAAGGGTGGTGAAGGAGGGATAGATCGTATCCATGTACCGGTCGGCAACGGTAAATTCTATCCCGCTTTCCAGGCATTCTATATCTTCTGCCAGGGTTTTCCGCAGATTTTCTGTATCCAGCCTGTTTACCCCCCGGTTCAGCCTTTTTCCCTGTTCCTGGATCTTCCGAAGCAGTCCCTCTTTTCCCCCTTCTGCCAGGGAGGGCAGCGTCTCAGCCGCGGGAAGCAGGCGCAGAGCCGATTTTTCCTCCGTTCGACGCTGGCTTCCTACATCAAAGCCATGCAGGGATTCTATCTCGTCTCCCCAGAAATCCAACCGTACCGGCTCATTTTCTGCGGTAGACCATATATCCAGGATGCCGCCGCGCCGGGCATATTGTCCCTGCCCCTCTACCTGCTCGGTATTCCGGTAGCCCTCCCTCTCCAGTCTGTCTATAATCTCCTCCGGTTCGATTTTCTGTCCTTTTTCCAGGGTAAAAGCAGCCTTCTGCAGGGCAGCAGGAGGAATTGTTCGAAGAAGAAGGGCCGGGGCTGTCACCACGACAGGAGGCGGATTTTCGTCCAGGAGACAGCTCAGTGCCTGCAGCCGGCTGTGCTCGTTCTGCCGGGACACTGCCTGGGAGGAGTAAAACGTAAAATCCCTGCTTTTCACAACCACAGCCTGCCGTCCCAGAAAGGACTGCAGGTCTGCTGCCATAGCTTCCGCGGCTGTATCATCCGGGGTTATGACGCACAATGGGCGGCCGCACTGGCAAGACAGTGCCGCTGCCAAATGGGCCCTGTGGATCGCGCCCAGCCCGCTGACCAGAGCAGGCACAGCTCCACCCTCTATGCTGTCAGCAAGAGAGTGGAGGTTTTTATTTTCCAGTATGGCAAGTGTTAATGTTTCCAATTTTCCATCTACCTCGTTTTTATTGTATCGTAGATACCAGACAACTGCAACCCTTCCCCTCTCTTTTTTAACCGTTCACCAAAAAAAGTTTTCTGTTCCGGTTCAAAAACCCTGTCTTTTCCCGGCGGCCGCCACCCTCTCTGACCTGAAAATCCGCTTTTTCGCCATTTGCAGTTGTATTTCCCTGCAAACAATGGTATAATTACTCTCACCATTACACCTATTAAATAATAAGTACTATTCCCAGTTTTCAGCAGGGGCCCCGCTCGATTCCCGGCGTTGACGTGTCTGCGGTCCGCATTTTGCGGGTCCGCGGTTTTGTTCTGTCCAAAAAAGTATTTCAGACAGAGAGGAGGGTTGGCAGAGGCGGCTGCTTTCCGAGAACAACTGCTTCCCCTTGCATATATATGACCATGAATTCCATCCAGGACATCTGGCAGAATGTTCTTCAGAAACTCTCTGAAATTCTGACGCCTGTGGCGATCAACACCTGGTTTTCCGACTGTCAGCCTGTAGCTCTGGAAGACACCCGCCTTGTTTTGCAGACCACCAATGACTTCAAGCGCAGCATCATCCTTCAGCGGTTTGGCGATACGATCCGCAAAGTGCTCACGGAAATTTTTTCCTATCCCTTTGATATACTGGTCCTCACGCCGGACGAAATGGAGGATTACCAGAAACCGGACGCGGACAGCGACCTGCCGGAAGCGGCTGCTTTTACCTTTGACCGCTTCATTGTGGGCCAATCCAATAAATTTGCCTACGCAGCCGCCGTGGCGGTAGCAGACAACCCGGGAAAAAAGTACAATCCTCTGTTTATTTACGGCAATTCCGGCCTGGGCAAGACCCATCTTCTTCTGGCTATTGCCCACGCCGTGCGGGAAAAGTCCCCTTCTCAATATAAGATCAGCTATGTCAAAGGAGAGGAATTCACCAATCAGCTGGTCTCCCATCTGCAGAGAAAAACCCCGGAGGAATTTCGCGGCAAGTACCGGAATACGGATCTATTTCTGGTAGACGATATACAGTTCATAGCCGGCAAGGAACGCATCCAGGAGGAATTTTTCCATACGTTCAACGATATCTATGAAATGGGGCACCAAATTGTCATCACCTCCGACCGTCCCCCAAAAGAGATGGCCAATCTGCAGGACCGACTGCGGACCCGCTTTGAAGGAGGGCTGATGGCCGATGTCCAGGCGCCGGATCTGGAGACCCGCATGGCGATCATCCGCAGCAAGAGCATGGGCATGGGCCTGCTGCTCTCCGATGACGTCGTCACCTTCATCGCCGAGAGCATCACCTCCAATATCCGTCAGATTGAAGGGGTAATTCACCGCCTGACCGCCTATCGTGATATGCTGGACGACACCATCAATATCAACAGCGTGCGCCGGGCCATCAAGGACGTGATCCAGCTGGGGGTCTTCGTCCCCACGGCCGATACCATTATCTCCGAAACCTGCCGGTACTACGGTTTGGAGGAGGGCGCTATCCAGGGCAACCAGAGAGGGAGAAACACCACCATTGCCCGGCATATCTCCATGTACCTCATCCGCTCCCTCACCAGCATGAGTCTGGAGAACATAGGAGAACTGTTTGAGAAAAATCACTCGACGGTTCTGTACTCCATCCGCAAGGTGGAGGACCTGATCAAAACCGATCCGGACACGGCCGCCGCCATCCGGGACATCACTTCCAATATCAACGCCCGTGGCCAGTAAGAGTTTCAACAATTTTTTCCACATGTTCAAACAAAACCGGTGCAAAGTTTCCCGTGATGGCGATCCCTGTCAGTTTCTGTTGAAAACCCAGCCCTCTTTTCATCAGCTTTTCAACAGGAAAAAGTGCCCAATAGCGTCAACGGTACCCTCTTTTCAACATTTTCAACATTTCTACTACTACTACTATTTACTTCTGTCTTTCTGAATAGGAGAAAACACTATGAAATTTTCCTGTGAAAAAGTGCTTCTGCAAGAAGCGATTCTCACCTGCGGTTACTGTGTTGCACCGAAAAGTCCCATGCCGGTACTGGAAGGACTGCTGTTTCAGGCAGACAGGGATGTGCACATTACCAGCTACGACCTGAAAAAAGGAATTGTTGCCGCGATGCCTGCCACGGTAGAAGAGCCAGGTTCCCTTGTGCTGGAGTACAAATTCATGAACGCGCTGATCCGTTCCCTTTCCGATGGCATTGTCACCATCGCCTCCACAGAAGATGGATTGGATACCCTGATTACCAACGGGGATGCCAGCTTCCATACCGTGGGAACCAAAAGCGGAGATTTTCCGGAAATGCCTGCTGTGGACCAGAAAAAAGCCATCCGGCTGCCGCAGAGTCTGCTGGGAAAGATGATCCGCCAGACCGTTTTCGCCGTCAGCGACAACGAGACCCGGCCCGTCTACACGGGCGAGCTGTTTGATGTGAAGGGGGACTGGCTCACCATGGTGGCGGTAGACGGCTTCCGCCTGGCGATGCGACGGGAGAAAGTGAACGCGGAGGACGTAGAGGACTGTTCTTTCATTGTACCGGGCAATGCGCTGAACAATCTGGAAAAGCTCTGCGGAGATACAGAAGAGAAAGTGAATATCCTGGTCGGGGAAAATCACATCTCCTTCCAGGTGGGCAGCAAAACCCTGATTACCCGCCGGCTGGAGGGAGATTTTCTGGATTATGAGAAGACAATCCCAACCAATTTCAGCATGGTCTTCCAGGTAGATCGAAAAATGCTGGATGAGGCAGTGAGCCGCATCTCCATTGTTCTGGAAAACGACAACAAGACACCCCTCCGTTTTGCCTTCCGGGAGAACCTTATTACCATATCCTGCTCCTCGGGCATTCGCCGGGGCAAGGAAGTCATCCCCTATAAGGGAAATGCCGATTGGTCCCTGGATATTGGTTTCAACAGCAGCTATGTGCTGAACGCCCTGCGGGCTATTCCCCAGGATGAGGTGAAATTAAATATGATCAGCTCCTCCTCCCCCTGTGTGATTACGCCAAAGGAAGATGAAAACAATAGTTATAAATATATGATTTTGCCTGTCCGCCTGAAGTCGGGATCATGACAGTAGAGAGCATAGCTCTTTCCGGTTTTCGCAATTACGGAGAGGAAAAATTTGATTTTGAACCGGGTGTGAATGTCATATGCGGTTCCAATGCCCAGGGAAAGACCAACCTTCTGGAGGCTGTCTACCTTTTGAGCGGGGCCCATAGTTTTCGAACCCGGTATGATAGAGAATTAATTGGTTTTGACAGAGACTGGGCGGATATATGCGGCCGAATCAACAGTGCCGGCAGAACCCACGCGGTCCGGATCCTTTTCCGAAAGGGACAGCGGAGAAAGGTGACGGTAGATACGGCGGCCAAGAGGTCCGCGGAGCTGGGGCAGTGGATGAAGGTGGTGCTCTTCTCCCCGGAGGATCTGTTTCTCATACGGGAAGGAGCGGCAGCCCGCCGCCGCCTGATGGACGATGCTATCTGCCAGCTGAAGCCGGTATATGCCTCCCTGCTGGCAGACTATAACAAACTCTATGAAAACAAAACCAGTATTTTGAAACAGTGGCGGGAGAGGGCGGATCTTCTGGCGGTTTTGGATGAGTTTTCCCGTTCTCTGGCACGTTGTTCCGCCAAAATGATCCGCTACCGGGCCTCTTTTGTGGACAGACTTGCCCAGGCGGCGGTTCCTGCGCACAGGGACTTTTCTTCCGGCGGAGAAGAGCTGGGCCTGACGTACAAAACCATCAGCACCGTCACGGATCCCAAAGCGTCAGAAGAGAGTCTCTATGACCAGATTTGGCAGCACCAGCAGCTTCATCGCCAGGCGGAACTGGACGCCGGGATGTGTCTGACGGGAATTCACAAGGATGATATTCTCATTACCATAAACGGCAGAGAGGCCAGAAATTATTCTTCCCAGGGCCAGGCGCGGACCGCCGCGTTGTGCATCAAACTGGCGGAGAGGGAAATTTTCCGGGCAGAAACGGGGGAATATCCGGTACTGCTGCTGGATGATGTGCTCTCGGAGCTGGATGCGGCCCGGCAGGAGTTTGTCCTGAACCGCATCGGCGGCGGCCAGACCCTGATTACCTGCTGCGAACAGGGGGACATCTCCCAGCGGACGGGAGGAAGCGTGTTGATGATACAGGACGGGCATCTGCTGTGAAGGGGTACGTGCATCTCTGTGCGGATTTGGTTCTGGAGCGGGAAGACATTGTGGGAATTTTTGATAGTGACAACACTTCCTGGTCGTATCTTACGAGAGAGTTTCTCTCCCGTGCGGAAAAAGCAGGAAATGTCAGAAACACGACGGAGGACCTTCCCAGGTCTTTTGTCCTGTGTTCTGATCATACGGTGATACTGACTCAGCCGACAGCGGCGGCACTCGCCCGGCGGCTGAATAATTTGGAGAGATCTTATGGCTGAACTGAATGAAAAAGTAACGCAGGAATATGATGCCTCAAAGATTCAGGTGCTGGAAGGACTGGAAGCGGTTCGCATGCGGCCGGGAATGTATATCGGCTCCACTTCTTCTTCCGGCCTCCATCATCTGGTCTATGAGATTGTGGACAACGCCATTGACGAGGCGCTGGCAGGGTATTGTACCGAAATTCAAGTGGTTATTGAAGCGGGAGACGTCATCAAGGTTACGGATAACGGACGGGGCATACCGGTAGACATTCAGGAGCAGACCGGCAAACCGGCTCTGGAAGTGGTTTACACCGTGCTGCATGCAGGCGGCAAATTTGGCGCCGGCGGGTACAAAGTATCCGGCGGTCTGCACGGCGTGGGTGCTTCGGTGGTGAACGCTCTTTCCGACTGGCTGGAAGTAGATGTACATAAAAACGGCCAGATATACCATATGGCCTTTTCCAGAGGGGAAAAAACCGAGGAAATGCATTGTACGGGACAAACGGACAAAACAGGAACGGTTGTCCGCTTCCATCCGGACCCTCTGATGTTTGACGACACAGTCTTTGATTATGAGACACTGCATGTGCGCATGCGGGAGCAGGCTTTTCTGAATGCGGGTCTGAAAATCACCACAAAAGATGAACGGCCCGGCAGAGAAACTTTCGACGAAATGTGCTATGAGGGCGGCATACGGGAATTTGTCACCTTTATTAACCGGAACAAAACACCTGTCCATGAGCAGGTGATCTATATGGCCGGGGACCGGACAGACTCCACCGCGGAAATTGCTCTGCAATGGAATGACAGCTACAATGAAACCCTGGTCAGTTTTGCCAACAACATTCATACACCGGAAGGGGGTATGCATGAGACAGGCTTTAAAAGTGCTCTTACTCGGGTGCTGAATAACTATGGGCACAAAATGAAGCTTCTGAAAGACGAGGAAACCCTTTCCGGGGATGATGTGCGGGAGGGCCTCACGGCGGTTATCTCCGTAAAGCTGACCAACCCGCAGTTTGAGGGGCAGACAAAGGCAAAACTGGGCAATTCGGAAATGAGAACCCTGGTGGATAGCGTTGTCTATGACCGGTTGATGCAGTTTCTGGAGGAAAATCCCCCGGTGGGAAAAACCATTCTGGAAAAAGCCATGACCGCCTCCCGTGCCAGGGAAGCCGCCAGAAAAGCCCGGGAGAGCGTACGGCGAAAGACAGGACTGGAGTCCGGACAGATGCCGGATAAGCTGCAGGACTGCAATGAGCGGGACCCTTCCCTGTGTGAGATCTTTATTGTGGAGGGCGATTCCGCAGCCGGCTCTGCCATTAACGGCAGAGACAGCCGCTTTCAGGCCATTTTGTCCATGTGGGGCAAAATGCTCAATGTGGAAAAGGCCCGTGCGGATAAAATCTACGGCAATGATAAGCTCTATCCCATGATTGTGGCTCTCGGGGCCGGCATTGGGCAGGAGTTCAATATTGATAAGCTGCGCTATCATAAAATTATTATTATGGCGGATGCGGATGTGGACGGGTCCCATATACGAACTCTGCTGCTGACTTTTTTCTTCCGCTATATGAGGCCGCTGATCGAGAACGGGTATGTTTATTCCGCTGTCCCGCCTCTGTACAAGCTGACGAGAGGCAAACAGCAGCGGGTGGCCTATTCCGATGAAGAGAGGGACTCCATTTCCTCTGAAATGCGGAAAGACAACCCCAACGCGAAAATAGACATTAACCGTTTCAAGGGTCTGGGTGAGATGGATCCCCACGAGCTTTGGGACACGACCATGGATCCGGAACGGCGCACCCTGCGCCGCATTACCCTGGAAGATGCGGTTGCGGCGGATCAGATATTCACCATTCTTATGGGGGAGGAAGTGGAACCCCGGAAGCAGTGGATAGAAGAAAACGCCAAATACGCGGTAAATCTGGATTACTGAGGAAGGAAATATGGCACATAACAGAGATTACAAACCAGAAGATATTGCGTATCCAGAGCAGCATATAGTGGACAGTGAACTGGTTCGGGAAATGCAGGACAGCTACCGGGAGTACGCCATGAGCGTCATTGTGGGTCGTGCCCTTCCCGATGTGAGGGACGGGCTGAAGCCAGTGCACCGGCGTATTCTCTATTCCATGTACGAGACCGGACTGACTAGCGACAAGCCCTTTAAGAAATCCGCCACCTGCGTCGGTGAAGTACTCGGTCACTACCATCCACACGGGGACGCGTCAGTCTATGACTCCATGGTACGTCTGGCTCAGGACTTCTCCCTTCGCTATCCCCTGGTGGAAGGCCACGGCAACTTCGGAGATGTGGATGGAAATCCTCCGGCTGCCTACCGTTATACCGAAGCGCGCATGAGCCGCATCTGCAATGAGATGCTCCGGGATATTGATAAGGATACCGTGGAGTGGGATCCAAACTTTGATGAGACCATTCAGGAACCGCGGGTCCTTCCCAGCCGTTTTCCCAACCTGCTGGTGAATGGTTCCAGCGGAATTGCCGTCGGTATGGCTACCAACATTCCCCCGCACAATCTGACGGAAGTAATTAACGCGGCAATCTATGTCCTGGACCACCCGGACGCAGACCTGGATGAGCTGATGGAGTTTATCAAGGGACCGGATTTTCCCACGAGAGGGATTATCATGGGAACAGACGGAATCCGCCAAGCCTACGCCACAGGGCGGGGGAGTATTAAGGTCCGGGCGAGAACGGAGTTTGAGGAATACGGCAAAGACCATCGTATCCGCATTATTGTAACGGAACTTCCCTATCAGGTAAATAAAAAACAGCTGATCCGTACGATCTCCGACCAGGTAAAGGAAAAACGCCTGGAGGGGATCAGCGACCTGAGAGATGAAACAGACCGCAACGGGATGCGGATTGTGATTGAACTGAAAAGAGACGCCAACGCGCAGGTTGTGCTCAATAAGCTGCTGAGCCAGACCCAGCTTCAGGCAACGTTTCCCATTATCATGCTTGCCCTGGTGGATGACCAGAAGCAGCCTAAAATTCTCTCTCTCCGGCATATTCTGGATGAATACCTCTCCTATCAGGAGGAAATTATTGTCCGGAGAACGCAGTATGATCTTCGAAAGGCCCAGGAGAGGGCCCACCTGCTGGAGGGACTTCTGGTAGCGCAGGACCATATTGATGAGGTAATCCAGATTATCCGCACAAGTTATGACAACGCCAAACAGCGGCTCATGGAGCGCTTTTCTCTGGATGAAGTACAGGCGCAGGCAATCTGCGACATGAGGCTGATTGCTCTGCAGGGGCTGAACAGGGAGAAACTGGAGGCAGAGTACAAGGACCTGGAAGAGAAAATTTCTTATTATAACGAACTGCTGGAAAGCGATGAAAAGATAAAAGAGGTATTGAAAAAAGAACTAGCAGAGATCCGGGATAAATACGGGGATGAGAGAAAAACTGATATTGAAGAAGTGGAAGGAAAAATTGATGCGGAAGATCTGATACCGGAAGAAGAATGTGTCTATACGATGACCCACAATGGCTATATTAAGAGGATGCCGGCGGCGGAGTATAAGACGCAGCTCCGGGGAGGCAAAGGCATCAAAGGCATGAGCACCCGGGAAGAGGATTTTGTGGAGACAATCTTTACCGCCTCCAGTCATGATCTGATTCTTTTCTTTACCTCTAAGGGCCAGGTCTATGCCAGGAAAGGCTACATCATAGGCCAGGGCAGCCGTGTCAGTCGCGGATCCCCGGTTGTGAACTATATTCCGCTGGAGCCGGATGAAAAGGTGCAGACAATGCTCCACATCCGGGCCTTTGAGGAAGATCGGTATCTGATCTTTACTACAGCCAGCGGGAAAGTCAAGCGCATGCTCCTGACGGAGTTAAAAAATATCAGAAAAGTTGGTTTGCGTGCTCTTCATCTCCAGGAAGATGATGAATTGGTCAGTGTATGTCTGACCAATGGAAAGCAAAACCTGTTCCTGGCTACGGTCAACGGCACGGCCATCTGCTTCCCGGAAGAGGTCATTCGACCGCAAAGCCGTGTGGCGGGCGGAATGAGAGGCATAAGGCTCCGGGAAGGCGACCGAGTGATCAGCGGCAACGCTGTCCAGGATGGAGACATGATCCTGTTCATTACCGCCAACGGCTACGGAAAGAGAACACCCATTACGGAATATCTGCGCAACGGTACGGAAGCACAGGGCCGGGCCGGCGTGGGCAGAATCAATAAAATGGTGGGGGAGAAAACAGGTCCTGTGGTGGGTGTAAAACTGGTGACCGGGCAGGAGGACATCCTGCTGGTCAGTGACGACGGGACAATTTTGCGTACAGATGTAGGTAAAATCAGTGTGATGAGCAGGCAGGGCACAGGCGTGAAAGTTATGCAGCCCACGGAAGGAAGCAAAATTATTTCTGTTGCCTGCACAGAGAAAGCAGAGCCGGAAACGGAAAAAAATCCATCCTCCGCTGAAGCATCTGAGAAATGAAGAATGTTGTTATCTATACAGACGGCGCCTGTTCCGGAAATCCCGGACCAGGCGGCTGGGGGGCGATTCTTCGCTTCGGGGAGGCGGAAAAGGAAATAAGCGGCGGGGAGGCGGCGACTACCAATAACCGCATGGAACTAACAGCGGTGATCCGGGCGCTGGAACTGCTCAAGGAGCCCTGTAATGTCCAGTTATTTACAGACAGCCAGTATATTTCCAGAGCCCTGACAGAAGGATGGCTGAAGCGCTGGGCCCAGGCTGGATACACAAAGAAAGACGGCCTGAAAAATGCGGATCTGTGGCGGGAGCTGGACGGGCTTCTGCACAGACATAAGGTAACGGTACAATGGGTGAAAGGGCATGCCTTGGATGTATACAACAACCGGTGTGATGTGCTGGCTACCTCGCAACGGGATTTGATGGGAAAGCGTAACGAAAATGAGTGAAAGAAGATCCAGGCCGCGAAAAGGGAAAAGCCTGATGCTGGCGGTAGATGACTATACAGCGGTGGATATTGAGACCACAGGACTCAGCCCCCAGTATTGCAGTATTATCGAAATTGGTGCAGTGCGAGTGCGGAACCAAAAGCCGGAGGAGGAGTTTTCTCTGCTGATTAACCCGGGATTCCGTATTCCTAAAGAGATTACCCAGCTGACAGGGATAACGGACAGTCTTGTCCGTTCAGCAGCACCCATTACAGAAGTGCTCCCTTTATTTCGGGCTTTTCTTGGTGATGATATTGTGCTGGGTCACAATGTGAATTTTGACATTAACTTTCTCTATGACAAATCGGAAGCAATTGGTCTGGAGCCGCTGACCAATAATTTTATTGACACCATGCGCCTGTCCAGAAGTTTCTATCCCGAGTACAGTCATCACAGGCTGGGAGATCTCATGGAGCGATTTGGCATTACCAGAGATCAGGCACACCGGGGTCTGGCGGATTGTTACAGCGCCCTGTCCTGTTATGAGTACATGAAAGAGAAAAATAGAAATCAACTGAAGACAGAAAAATAAACAGGAAAGTCCCGTTTCAGAATTTTTGTTGCGAACACAAGTAGGTGATTGCGCAAAAGGGTAAAAGCAGGTTAATAAGCACATCTATCCCTATGTGGACCCGACAATAGGTTATTGCAGCCTGACTCATCCATGTGGGAATTGCCTCTTTTCGCACCGTTTGTTCTTCGCCTGACAGTTTCCGCGGCTATTTCTTCTTCTCTCGCTGTATAGTCGCGGCAGCCTTTGGCCAAGCAGAGTGCACGATGCGTGCAAGAAAATTTTGGAAAGTTCCTTAATACCACCCCCGCGATATGGTATAATAGGAAAAAATGACAAGGAGGAATAGCATGGATCCGGAAGTCATGAGGGAGCCAAACGATATGGCGCAGAATTCGAAAGTTGTGGAAGAAGATAGGGCCGTGCGTTTGGATGCGTCGACGAAAAAACTTCTTTCGAACAAAATGGTACTCGCCTATATCTTGAAAAGTGTGCTTGCTGAGTACGAGTCGTACCCTGTGCAGGAGATTGCCGGGAAATTTATCGAGGGAGAGCCGGAAGTAGTCTCCTCAGAAGAGGACGGCCAGGATCATCCAGACAAGGAAAAGAGGGAGGACAAGCCGCAGCAGTTTGATATCCGTTTCTTTGCGATTACCCCGGACAGCGGCGAACGGATGCAGATTTTCGTGAACGGCGAAGGGCACAGCCATGATACGCCCGTCAACTCCCTTGCGGAACGCGGCATGATCTATTTGTCTGACATAATTTCTTCCCAATATGATGAAACGTTTACCAGCCGGGAGTATGGCAAGATCCGTAAGATTGTAAGTATTTGGATTTATGAAGACACGGCAGACTATCACTTGGACACCATAAACGTGTACAAAATCAAGGAGAAGTGTTTGCGCGGCGAATATCACGAGGATGACAGGAATTATGACCTGCTTACAGTCGGTGTGATTCTGCTTGGCCAGAATGGGGAAAACAGCAAGAATGATACCATCCGTCTTCTCAGCAAACTGTTTTCTACCCATTTGGACTATGACAGCAAAATCAGGGCCTTGCAGGATGAGTTTTCTATCAACGTGACATGCGAGAGCAGCAAGTAGGTACATGCCATGTGCAGCAAGAGTACAGAGTATAAACAAGGAAGGCAAAGCAGACGGTATTTCGATTGGCAGAACACAAGGCAAGAGAAATGGGCTTGGGATATGTCTAATCACAATATTGCCAAGTAGCTGAAGTCGCCGTTGATACGGTCAGCCAATGGCTGTCAGAGCCAAGGTAACAGCCGCTACGGAATAGGAACCGCATGCAGGTTGTGCCAGAAGATGATAACATAAAACAAGAAACCGGAGCGATGCAGAAAAGCAGATCTCCGGTTTATTTTGTGTATACGGCGCTATGCTGTACATCGTTAGCAGCAGTGAACAGGCGGGGGCGGACCACGTTCTATCGCTCACAACTTCTTGCGGGGTTGATTGCAATACAATTCGAATGAAAATAACCGGGGCACTGGGTAAACAGTCTCCGGTTATTCTCCTGACAATTTATGCCGTCGGCTGCATTCTTCCCAAGTATTTTTACCCATCTGGCTGTACAAGGCATCCCTCTGTGTTTGCAAGCACGAAAGGGGGCTTTGTTGTTACTCCATGGCAAAAAGAGCGGCTCCGATCATGCCGGCATCATTCCCCAGTGCTGCCAGATAGATTTTTGTGCCCAGACAGGCGTGAAAGGCGTATTTGTCATACGCTTTTTGAACTTTCTGCCGAAGATATTCTCCCGCCAGAGCGACTCCGCCTCCCAGAACGACCGCTTCCGGATCAATTATGGCACAAGCAGAAGCAATGCCCCAGCCCAAGATATCGCAGGAATGATTAATGACGGCTTCCAGATCGCTGTTCCCTTCTTTGGCCGCATCAACTACTTCCTGGCAGCTAAGGGAAGGGTAGCCTGCCTGTTTGGCAAGGCGGGTTATACCAGTGGCACTGCAGTACTGTTCCAGGCAGCCAGTATGCCCGCAGGTGCAGAGAGCTTCTTTATCAAGGGGATCCCAGATCAGATGTCCCACTTCTCCTGCCGTGCCTCGAGCCCCTGTGCGTACTTTTCCCTGCAGCACAATGCCGGATCCTACACCAGTGCCCAGAGAAACAAACAGAATACTTTCAAAGCCCTGTCCACTGCCAAACTTCTGCTCTCCCAGGGCGGCGGCATTGGCGTCATTGAGAACTTTACAGGGAATGCCTGTGATTGCGGTAAACTCATCCTCGGGCCGGCAGATGTCCCAGCCCAGATTCACACAGCGGTTGACAGTGCCTTCGGGCAGCACCGCTCCCGGTACAGCCATGGCTGCCCCGGCAGCCGGTCCGGGGAGGGAAGCGCATATATCCGGGATAATATGACAGCCACTCTCTGATGTGTCAGTGGGAATGCTCCATTTGTCTGCCAGGCAGCCATTTTGGAATAGACCGATTTTCACGGAGGTGCCGCCAATGTCAATCCCATAATACGGTTTATTTTCCATAGGTGAGTACAACCGTCTGAGAAGGTGTGTCCGGCTGGAGATCGAAGGAATCGCTCTCACAGAAGTTTACATGGTTACACAGACTGGTAAACGCGTCCAGACTGCCAAGTACATCAAAGCCGGTATTTCCCAGGCGATAGTGCATGGGAAAGACTACTCGAGCACCTGCCGCATCCACTACCGCTTTTGCTGTGGGCGCGTCAATAGTAAAATAACCGCCGACAGGGATCAGCAGCGCGTCCGCACCGCGGACGGATTCCAGCGCAGATCCGCTTAGAGGATGACCAAGATCTCCCAGATGAACCAGCCGCATTCCTTCCCCATGAAGAATATGGATACGATTGGGGCCGCGGAGAGAACCGTTCTGATCATCATGGAAGGAAGCAAGTTCTTCCACCTTCAAAGGGCACTGTCTGCCAGAGAGTTTTACAACATGCCTGGCATTGTGGTCGCTGTGCTCATGAGAACAGAACACCGCATCTGCCTGCAGGTGCAGAGGCTTATATCCGGGAACCGTTCTATTTCCATAGGGATCAAAAACGACCGAATATCCTTCACATGTTACTTGGAAGCAGCTATGTCCATGCCATTGTATGCGCATAATTAACACCTCAAAAGGGAAATATTTGTCATATCAGTTTATCACAGGTAGGAGAAAATTGCAAAATCAAGTTGCAGCGGACAACAAGTGGAAATAAATGGAAATCACTGTACAAAAGGGAAGATCCGTGATATAATAAGGTTAATTTGAAATTTCTTCCAATTTTTTGGAGGTGATCTCATGGGCAAGTCCACTGTCATTCGCTGTAGAATAGTTCAGCAGTTGAACCGGGTTAAAAAAAGTGTGAGCAAAATTTCTGTGCAGGATCAGCGGTTTGGCACGGGTGCTGTATTTGCTTTAGGGCAGCTTTTGCGTGACTATCAACGAAAAAGACCTATGGTCGTTATTCCCTCCGAAGAGACAGAGGTCCGCACAAAGGTGCAGCGGGCCCTTGCTACAGAGAATTTTCCAGTGATTTTTTGGGATCAGATTTCACAAAGACTTGCGGCGGGAAATGTTTCTGCTATCGTAGAGGCATATGCCAGAAGTGATTGTGATTGTTTGATCGCAGTGGGTAGAGGGGAACTGGTTGATACGGTGAAAGCGGCAGCAGCATCGATTGGGTCCCATGGAAAAGATATTCGTGAACTGGCGGGACACAGGCAGAACAGCCGAAAAATTCCGCCGGTCCTGGCAATTCCTACCTGCGCTGGTTCAGGAGCGGAATCCATGTCATTCTCGGTCCTTCCAGATGGGAATGGAAACTTTCTCTATTTAGAAGGACCTGCTCTGATGCCAAAAGCTGTTTTAGCAGAGCCGGAATTTCTGGCAAATGCAGATCGCAGAGCCGTGGCAGATGCAGGCATGAGCGGTCTGTGCTGGGCTGTAGAAGGATATCTGGCGTGCCGGGGCAGCGACGAGCGTACGAAAGGTCAGGCGGCAGAAGCGGTAGCACGATTTCTTGCAAATCTTGTCAACTGCTGGAACAATGGGGGCACCACGGAAGAGAAAATGGAGATGTTGAATGCTTCCACTCTGGCGGGAAGGGTTGCTTCTGCAGCTGGATGCGGTTATGGCAGGGCATTAATACGATCTGCACAGGCGGTTTGCGGGATTTCCTTTGCAGAAGCCTGTTCAGTACTTTTGCCATGCGTATTGATACGATACGGAGGCGAGGCGACGGATGCGTTAGCCAGTCTATCCCTGTTCGCAGGGGTAATGACAGATGGAACCAGAGAAGAGTGCGCCATGGCACTTATAAAGAAAATTCAAACGATTGCCTTTCGCATGGGTTTGCCGGATAAGCTGGAAAATTTAAACGAAAACCAGGTGATTCGCATAGCGGAAATGGCAGAGAAGAGAGCGAATCCGAAATACGTAAGTCCCGTGGTTTGGACAAGGGAAGATTTATATGATATCATCCTTTCCGTATGTGAAAAGCCGACATAAACCAAAATCCATATAAAAAAGCAGGGCGGGCAAGCCCTGTTTTTTTGTGAGATTTATGTGAGATTTATGTGAGATTTATGGTTTGGGAAGCAACCGTTCCTTTCCGCCCATATAAGGGCGAAGAGGGGTGGGAATGGTCACAGAGCCATCTTTTTGCAGGTGGTTCTCCAAAAAAGCTATGAGCATTCTTGGAGGGGCGACGACCGTGTTATTCAGCGTGTGCGGCAAATAAAGTTTTCCATCTTCCCCTCGTACACGAATACGTAGGCGTCTGGCTTGCGCATCTCCTAAATTTGAGCAGGAGCAGACTTCAAAGTATTTCTGCTGGCGGGGGCTCCAAGCTTCGATATCACAGCTTTTTACTTTCAAATCCGCCAGATCTCCGGAGCAGCACTCCAGCTGCCGTACAGGGATTTCTAGAGAACGAAACAGTTGAACGGAAAACTGCCACATTTTATTGTACCATTCCATGCTCTGTTCCGGTTTGCAAACCACAATCATTTCCTGTTTTTCGAACTGGTGAATGCGGTACACACCACGCTCCTCAATGCCATGGGCCCCTTTTTCCTTGCGGAAGCAGGGAGAATAACTGGTGTAGGTAAGGGGCAGCTGTTTCTCCTCGAGAATCTGGTCTATGAAAGAACCAATCATAGAGTGTTCGCTTGTTCCGATCAGGTACAAATCCTCACCCTCAATTTTGTACATCATAGCATCCATTTCGGAGAAGGACATCACACCCTGAACGACAGCGGAACGGATCATAAAAGGCGGAATGAAGTACACAAACCCTTTGTCGATCATGAAATCTCTGGCGTAGGAGAGAACAGCAGAATGCAGTCGTGCAATATCACCCTTCAGGTAGTAAAATCCGTTCCCTGCGACTCTGCGGGCGGCATCCAGATCCAATCCATCGAAACTTTCCATAATTTGCGTGTGATAAGGAATTTCAAAATCCGGTGTAACGGGATCTCCAAAACGAGCCACCTCTACATTGTGACTGTCATCCGGACCAATAGGAACAGAGGGGTCGATGATATTGGGAATGATCATCATCTTTGCTGTCAGCTCTTTCTCCAGTTCCGGTTCCAGCTGTTCCAGTTCCGCCAGCCTTGCCGCCTGGGCGGCAACCTGTTTTTTGAGTTCCTCTGCCTCCTTTTTCTTGGAGGGATCTTTTTTGGATTGACCCATAAGAGCGCCGATCTGCTTTGAAAGGCGGTTTCTTTTGGCCCGCAGATCGTTTGCCTCTGTCTTAGCGGCGCGAAGTTTGCTGTCCAGGTCCAATACTTCATCCACCAGTGGCAGCTTTTCATCTTGGAATTTTTTCTTGATGTTCTCTTTGACAGCTTCGGGATTTTCTCTGACAAATTTGATATCCAGCATAACTTATTCCTCTTGCTTTTTCAGTGTAAACAGGGCCTGAAGCAAAGCGTCTCTATCCTCCGGTCCGCGATATTCCAGTTCTATCCGGCCTTTTTTTCTCCCATCCATAATGCGTACCTTTCTTCCCAGGGCACTTCCAAGGTCACTGCTGACTTTTAGAATGTATTCCGTATTTTTGGAAGAATCTGTATTTGGTGCCTGTTTGGGCGGTTCTTTCAAAGAAGCGGCGAGAGATTCTGCCTGCCGAACAGATAATCCTTTTTTTATAATCTGATCGGCAGCCTGCAACTGAAGGTCTTCCGTTTCAATAGAGAGAATCGCTCTGGCGTGACCGGAGGAAAGCTGTCCCTTCTCCAGCATCTCTATTAGAGAAGGGGGAAGGGTGAGCAGGCGAAGGGAGTTGGCAACGGTAGATCTGTTTTTGCCAATGGCCTGGCTTACCATTTCCTGGGTTAGGCCGTAATCGCGCATAAGAGATTGGTAACCGCGCGCTTCCTCAATCGGATTGAGATCTTCCCGCTGAAGATTTTCAACCAAAGCCAGTTCCTGGGCGGTTTGCTCATCTGCCTCCACAATATGCACGGGAATATCCTGTAGACCTGCCAGGTGGGCTGCACGCCAGCGCCGTTCTCCCGCAATAATTTGGTAGGTACCGCTTGGCAAGGGGCGAACGGTAATAGGCTGAAGCAGGCCGTGCTGGGAGATGGAATCCGCCAGCTCCTGAAGAGCAGATTCATCAAATTGCCGGCGGGGCTGGGTACTGCGCGGCTCAATTTTTCCGATGGGTAGAGTTTCCGGTCGAAAAGGAGTAGAATCAGGGAAAAAAGCGCTAAGCCCTGAGCCGAGAGCTTTTTCTTTTCTTGCGGGCATAAAAGCCTCCTTCTATATGGGGAGATGATTATAGTTCCATGTTGTGGCTATGCTGTAAAAACTCCACAGCGAAACTTTCATATGCCTGAGCACCCCTGGATATACGGCTATAGGAAGTAATCGGTTTTCCATGGCTGGGAGCTTCAGCTATTCGAACATTGCGAGGGATCATGGTGTTGTATAAAGCGTTGGGAAAATAGTGTTTGATTTCCTCGGCGACTTGAACGGCAAAAGACAGGCGGCGATCGTACATCGTGAGCACAATACCCTCTATTTTAAGAGAGGGGTTGAGGGTACTTTTTGTCATTCGCATGGATGTAACTAAATCCACCAGACCCTCCAATGCGTAATATTCACACTGCATGGGAATGAGAACACTATCTGCGGCAGACAGAGCATTTAATGTTAACAGCCCCAAAGAAGGCGGGCAGTCAATGAATATATAATCGTAAAACCCGCGAAGGGAATCGGTTACGTTCTTGAGAACCCGCTCTCTCGAGGGCAGTTCGACTAATTCTACCGAGGCACCTGAAAGATCTAAATTGGCGGGAAGAACATCTCCATACTTTGTGGATATAATCACTTCCTCCGGATTGCGGTTCCTGAGAAGAACATCATACAGCGTGGGACAGGTCTGCTTATTGATTCCCATACCGGTCGTTGCATTTCCTTGAGGATCCGAGTCAATCAATAAAACTTTTTTATGCTTTGCCTTTACTATGGCACAAAGATTCACACAGGTAGTGGTTTTGCCAACTCCCCCTTTTTGGTTGGCAAAGCAGACTATACGCGCCATGGCAAAATTCCTTTCGTCTGCAATTTGCTTTATTATAACAAATGCCGCGGAGTAATTCAATGTTTCCCGGTAAACATTTTCTCATGGAACGAGGGAAGGGAAGTCGGATACAAAGGCGGTGAGAAATTCTGGAAAATTGATGCAACTTGAATCCTTCCACACGATGACGACTTCTTGAACGGTTTTCCTATCGATAAGCAGATTGTTTCACGTGAAACATTTCAGGTAATCATATCCACGTCGACGACTTCTTCGGAGAGCCCTATCGAATCAAATGTTTCACGTGAAACATTTGGCGCGAAGCATTCTGAATCCTTCTATGCTCGCAAGAGCAAGTCCGTGCGATTCATTGTAGAAATTGTTTCACGTGAAACAATCCCGGGCGGAAAAGCTCCTTTCATCCTAAATGACGATTTATGAAACAATCCCACTGTAGAAAGGCTCTAAAGGAAAAATGTGTGTATTACCGTAGTGGATTGCAAGGAAGTTTCTTTCACAGTTACCTAAGAGCATGATATATGACATGCTTGAAATGTTGGAGGAAAGGATCATCCTCGAATGGAATAAGAAGATTTGGCAAGATGATAGTATTTTACGGTATCAGACGGCTGACTTTTTGCACTGCTGCAGAGTACTATAGTGAAAAGCAAATCGTGCAACCGCGAATAGCGGGGTTCTTCGAAAGTCTTTTCAATAGGGAAAATTCTACTTAGTGAATTCCCTCTAAAGCTGTTTGCATCGGCGTCTGGATTGTTTCACGTGAAACAATCCAGACTGGATCAATGCTCTTGAATGACAGTTTTGCACATGAATCATGAAACCATTGCTCTGGAGGGAAGAGCTGTACGGCATAGTATGGCGTCCCGGCGAAGGTTAGTTGCTGGTAAGTCATATTCTTTCACCATCGCTTCTGGTGTGATACACGGCGCCGTACTGGCCATGCTGCAAGACCGGGACGG
>CAZGAM010000005.1:0-13967 GCA_964523685.1 uncultured Oscillospiraceae bacterium
TTTTTGTGAATTGTCAATAACAGTTATTTTGCTGCAAATTATAAAAGTAAAAAATTATGGTAAATTATGGACATCAATAAATGGATGAAAGTGAGAATTTTATGAAAGCTCTAGTGAAAACCAGGAGTGGACCAGGTGGTTTGGAATATATGGATGTTCCAGAGCCTGTTACTGGAGATGATGATATAAAAATTAAAATCTATGCCTGTGGAATTTGCGGTACCGATATTCATATTTATCACGGGGTCTATCCTACCAACCCACCTACGATATTAGGTCATGAATTTTCCGGAACTGTGGTAGAAACTGGCAAAAACGTCAAAAAATTCTCTCCAGGTGACCGTGTGGTAACACTTACAGCGGTAGATACCTGCGAGGAATGCGAGTGGTGCAGGCAAGGTCTTCGTATGCTGTGCCCTGAGCGAAAAAGCGTGGGAAGCGGCCGCGATGGCGGGTTTGCCGAATATGTAGTAGTACCAGCAAAACATGCGTTTCATCTTCCCGACAACGTTTCGTTAACAACGGCAGCGCTTTGCGAGCCGCTGGCCTGTGTCGTACGCAGCGTCTGCGAGAGAACGCAGCTTCACGCGGGGGACTATGTGCTGGTTTCCGGGGCTGGCGTGATGGGTCAGTTCACAGCGCAGGTGGCCCATGCCAATGGGGCCACAGTCATTATGACAGGTCTGGAAGCGGATGAGGCGGAACGGTTTCCCATGGCTAGAAGACTGGGCGGTGTAAAAGAAATTGTTCGTGTTGACCAAGAAGGTGCCTTGGAGAAGATTATGCAGTTAACCGGAGGACTGGGACCGCATGTGGCGTATGAGTGTGCAGGGGCAGCGTCTTCTGCTAATTTCTGTCTGAAGGCCCTGCGCAAGACGGGAACTTATGCTCAGGTGGCCATACCGGGAAAACCGATTCCAATAGATATGGATATGGCCTTATATAAGGAAATCGTTATGACAAACAGTTATGCATCGGAGCGTACATCCTGGCTCCAGATGCTGAGTCTTTTAGAGCATGATTTGGTGAATATTTCTCCTCTTGCATCCTCCATCCTTCCGCTGGAGCAGTGGGAAGAGGGGTATCGCAGAACAATTGCCAAAGAGGGCTTTAAGGTTCTTCTGATGCCCCATCCCGAGGATTTGGAGTCCTAATCTGTCGAGCGGACACCAGGAAGAGCAGCCGGAATTTTCCCTAATCTCTTGCAATATTTTAGCATCCATAAGTCCTAAGATTATGCAGTTTAATGTGGCGATTCCGGAATTTTTTTGCCCGGAGGACACAGCTTGGACAGACGGAGACTATAAAAGCAGTCTGATCCCGGTGGGTATCGCTCCATCTGTCAAAACCGAGAGGAGATATGCAGCTGGCCATAACAGACTCTTTTCCGGCAGTAATGAGCCATCTGCGGAGGGGAACGCTTTCCTCCAGCTTAAGAGTCTGTATAGGGGTCACGTCGACAGCCTGGGAGACGCACATCGCAGAGCGAGCGGCTCTCTCATTCCTCAAAGGAAGCGGTTCTTCAGCCAAGATGACCCCGCAGTTCAAGGAGACAGCGGCGGAACCTTAGCCGGAAGGTCTGTCCCGCCAAAACGGATCCGGCGTCACATAATGCGGCATATGTCCCGCTGCCATCTTCGGGCAGACTGGCTTATGATACCGGTGTCAAAAGGGGTCGGGTTATTTGACGGAAAAACAATGGAAGTCGATGCGACAGACGATGTGGAAAACGGACCGCTGTGCTTCCAGGATCCCAGATGATACTTGCCTCTTGGAAGGATCCGTTTTTCCTGGAGCCGGAGGTAAAGGGAGTACGCCGGAGAAAGCATGATCAGGACCCGTCCGAGTGGCGATCCTATGTCGTTTTACGGTCTTGAAAAGCTGTTTCAGGATTTGTAGAGAGTTGGTATTTTTGCTGGTATGGTTATTTGATTCTCAGAAAGTCTTTGGCTGTATCCGGGAGAGGTAAGATGAAAAATCGTGGTTCCTATCGTTTCGGTATGCGGTTGACAGCCGTGCTGTTGACCATACTGATGGTTCTATCTCTAAGTGGAGCAGCTCTGCAGTCCGGCAGCTCGGACACAGCTGATCCGGGAATGGGGGAACAGTCAGCCGGTGTGGAGAACGAGCTCCTTTCTGAAGACACAGCTGCTCCGGTTCCTGCTCCAGAGGAAACAGCTGTGCCTTCAGCTGTTCCAGAGGAAACAGCTGCGCCGTCCACTGTTCCGGAGACAGCCGAGCCAAGTCCGGAGGAATCGGATGAGGGAGAGATATCCGGTGGTGGAACGCCTGTGCCGGAGACTGCAGACCCTGCGCCAACCGGGGAGGGGACACCGGAACCGGTGCAGCCTGCTCCGGAACCATCGGCTGAGCCTACCGAGGTGCCGGTACCTCCCGCTGCCACAGAACCTTCCCTAAATTGGCTGCAGGAAGAAGCCCTTGGTGCAGAAGAGAGAGCGGTGCCCTCCGGCGGGCAGAGGAGTTTCTCGGTTCGGATTGATAAAGCGGAGGGGAGATATACCCTGACCATTACGAACACGGGGATTGCGGTTTCTAACCTGGAAATACAGTTTGAGAGTGCAGGAACATACAGGAACAAGGAGGGACTTGCAAGCAACTGCCAAGGCACGGTTGTGTCTGCCTCTTCCGAGACGGCGGTGCTGAGGGTAAGTAAACAGGGAGACCACAAAGTAGCCGTCACCCAATTTCCTTCCGAAAGTGTCGTTGCCATTGTGCTTATAACAGAACCGGCTGTTGAACAGGGCAGTGTATGCTTTGGCGTGAAGCTCAGACAGTTCCTGGATCATGAGAATACCAGCCTGGTCATTACCGATGACCGCTCAGCGTCGCTGGACGTGGACATGGACAGGAAAACAGCCCCGGATGGGAAGATACCCGAGGGACTGGATATCGTGCAGGGAACATCGGAGCCAGCTGTGCCGTCACCGTCTGTATCTCCCGGACCGGAACCGGGAGACGAATACGGCGCGTACAACATTGTCTACCATCTGAACCTGCCGGGAAAAGCTATCGAAGGCAATGGCGAGCGGGGTGTGGATTATGTGATCGACCGCAGTGACAGCCAAACCATTTTCCTGAAGACAATTGGTGTAAGTTCAGACAGCGGAACGGCACTTGTCCACCAGAACAAGGACATTCAGGGCAGCATTTATCAAAAAACATACTATTTTGCCGGCTGGAATAAAGCAGAAACGGATGGATTCACCAGGTATGATGCCATTGACTATCCGGTCACCCTGGTGGTCGGAGCAGATCGCTATATGGCTCCGAATGTGAGTTTGACAGTTGCACAGACAGAGCAGTCCAAGGTGCCCCAGGAGGAAACGACGGCGGGCGAAAAATATAAAACCGACCTGTATGCCGTGTGGGCGCCACAGGCAAACGCCGGTCTGTTCGGGTACTCTATGTCCATTCCAGGTGCGTCATTAGGGGAATTTAAGGATGGGAAACTGACCGTGGACGGTCAGACCCTCGGAAACAATGGCCTTTCCAGCGGCGGCGCTCAGAAATATACCGTTCTGGACCAGGGATGGAGCAGCAATCAAGGCGCTGGGATGAGTGTCATCACGCAAAAACCTGCTGATGTAGACCCCTACAAATTCATTGCCTGGTTTAACAAAAGCCCCGCTGATGTGAGCGCAGGAACACAAAAGCCGGAGAGAGGTTCTTTTCTGCTGGGACCGGGGGCCCAGGTCCCCTTTGGCGGTGCCGAGGGGCGCGTATATACGTTGGATGCTCTGTGGGGCACGCTGTCCAAAGCGGTTCCCGAGCAGGCGTATCCCTATGACGGACAGGGGCACCATCTGCCGTTTCAGGCTCTGGATGGCAGCGGTATGCTGGATTATCCCTCCGTCCTGCTGCAGGCGGCGCCCGGAAACTATCAGGAGAATCCGGATTATGGTGCCCCCTATGTCATAGAGCAGATTATCCATGACGGTGTTATAAGCTATACGGCGCAGGAGAAAGGGACAGAGAAGGCGCAGCCCTCCACTACGGCCATAGACTTTACAGCGCCAGGCATATACCACTATACGGCAGAGGGGTCGCTGCAGGTACCG
Source organism: uncultured Oscillospiraceae bacterium (assembly GCA_964523685.1). Lineage (GTDB taxonomy): Bacteria > Bacillota > Clostridia > Oscillospirales > Oscillospiraceae > CAJOIG01. The sequence continues at coordinate 4,080 of CAZGAM010000005.1, forward strand.
GCAGGGTATATCGCAGCAGGCGGAAACATAGAAAGTGCCATCTCTTTTACAAAGACAGAGGGGGACCTTCTCATTTATCCCCAATTGACTTTGCATATCACGAAAGACCTGGCGGGCGGTGAGCAGGTCGGTGCCCCCACAGAATTTGAATTTTTGGTCACTGGGGACGAGGGTGTAATCGACGCAGAGAAGAATATTATGTCGACTCAGACGGTGACGGTGGGAGCCGGCGAAACCGGTGTCTTTTCCCTCTGGCTTTCCAAGCCGGGCTCTCACACGATTACCATTACGGAGAAAGATACCCAAAAGCCCGGTGTTGTCTATGACAGCAAAATGGTCACGGTGGCAGTTGAAGTGGATGATAATTATCACATCACCTCTGTGACTGTTGACGGGGAAGCCGGAACCGTAGACGAAAACCACAACGGTACTGCCTCAATGACCTTCACCAATACGTACAACACAGGCACGCTGACAGTGGAAAAGAGGGTCACCGGTTACGCCGAACCCAATGACTCTTTCCCCATTGAGGTAACTCTGAGCCAGAGAGCGGTCACTTTGCCGGAAGGAGCGCGGGAACTTTCCGCATCCGGCACGGGAAGTGGCTGCCGGTATGTAATTGCCCTGAAAAATGGGGAGAGCGCCGTTTTCGGCGTGCCGGAGCACACAGAGTACACGGTGTCCGAGCCTAACGCAGGGGATTACTATGAAACCGTATCCATCACCCAGGAAGACGGGACGGAAGGCGGGACAGGCACTGTCACGCAAGAAAACAGCGCCCAGGTCACGGTGACCAACACCCGCAAAACAGGCTCTCTCCATGTCAAAAAGATAGTGGAAGGAGGCCTGGCGACAGACAATCAGACATTTTCCTTTACGGTGACCCTGGGAAAGGCCGGGTTTACTGGCACGATTGACGGTGTATCGTTTTTAGACGGAGTGAGTGCGCCGATCTCCGTTGAAGCGGGGGAAACCGGTGTTGTCCTGGAAGAACTGCCTGCGGGCGTGACCTATGAGATCAACGAGGGAGAGCTGAGCGAAGAGTTTGCGGCACCGGAATACGAAAACAGAACCGGAACCATCCAAGAAGATACCGTGGCAGAAGTTACCATTACCAACCGCTATCAGCCAGGAAGCCTCGCCGTATCCAAGACCGCAGCAGACGGCGGAGCCGGGGAGCGGTTCCTCATCCATGTGACCCTGACGGGGCCAAACGGGCAGCCGGTGGAGAAGGTAGCGACGGAACCTGAAGAGGCGGCCCGGTCTGACGGAAACGGACAGTTTACCATTGATCTGGCGGACGGCGAGACAGTTGTCTTCGAGGATCTTGCTCGGGGCACCAGGTATGTCGTCAGAGAGGCGCCCCATGATCGGTATGCTGCGACGTACGAAAAAGGCGGCCAGCCGGTGAGTGCCGAGCAGGCGGAAGGGACCATCGGGGACGAGAACGGAGACAGCGTACTCGTGGTCAACACACCGGCAGCGGGACTAACTTATCACTTGGCCGCCCCGGGGGCAGAGGATGTGAAAGGCATTGACACCGCCTGGACACAGTCGGGGGGAACCTATGCCTACCCGGTGAGACAGCTGGCGGAGGTATTTTTAGACCTCAGTGCCATAAAAAGCAGCGGTGTGAATGTGGAAAGCAATGACCTCAAAAAGGGCACCATCACGGTGGGCGGCAAATCCTACTATTTTGCAGGGTGGTCCCGCAGCGAAAACCCTGCCGGATCCTACGAGGCGGCGGATTATCGGGTGTCTGTTTTCCAGCAGGGATCCCGGCGGGATGTACGCCTTCTTCCCGGCGGGATGACGTTGACAACGTCCGAGAAGCAGGCAGATCTGTATGCCGTGTGGGTACCCCATCCCGGACTTCTGGGCTATCAGATGATCATCCCGCAGGCCACTCTGGGCACGCATACCGCCGTAGGTACGGATGATTATGCGAAAGGTATCCTCAGCCGAATTGAAAATGGAACAATCGCCCTGGGAGACAACGGGTCCAGCAGTGCCGGCGGTTCCGGAACGTACAAGTATGTAGTTCTCAATGAAGGCTATCCGTCAGGGGGGACGGTGACGGTCACAGAGGATCAGCCGCAGGCAGGGAACTCCGGATATACCTTTGTGGCCTGGTACAACAACAAAGCCGGTACAGGAAACGATCCCAACCGGGAACATATGATCTTCCCGGGCGGAACGCTGACGTTTGGCGGCACCAGCGATGTCTACTCCATTCATGCCACCTGGGCAAAGACATCCGCAGGGGATGAGCGGGTTTTCTATGACGGACAGGGCCACGCAGTCGGCAGGGCGGAAGTCAATATAGCCGCCCACAGCAGTTTGCGCTCTGCCATGCGTCAGCTCACGGACGAGGTGGCCATCCGTTACGCGGTGAAGATTGAAAAGCAGACCGAAGACGGCGTCTGGACTATAATCTCAGACGATGCGGAGCAGATTTCCGGCGCCACAGAAGGCACCTTGACGGACTTCTTTTCGAAAGAGCCGAACCAAAATCCCAAGACGGTGCAGATTCCGCTGCCCACGGTGCGGGATGCCGGGCACTACAAATATACGATTCAAGTGACCTTCTGTGATTTGTCGGACAATACCTCGGTGGAAATTCCGGCAGCTGCCGCCTGTCTTACCATTGACCCGGTGGTGGAGATCACAGCGGCCAAGGCCATTCAAAACAGCGGGAATCGTCCCGGAGCGGACCTCCAAACCGGGTGGAGGGAAGGCGAAAGCTATCGTCTTACCCTCTCAGAGGCCTCCAACCAGGGTCAGACGGCAGACGTGACGGTCACCGGCAGCGAGAGAAGCAGGTCTTTCGGTACCATGACGCTGCCACCGGGTACCTATTCGTTCACTCTGGCGGAGCAGGTGCCGGAAAAAGAGCCGGGTATGCGCTATGCTCCCAATCTACCCATTCATGTGCAGGTCGACGGCACCACAGAGCCATACACGGTGACAGTGGACGGCATCAGGCAGGTCTCAGCTAATGTGATCCGCATTGAAAGGACCCTGACCAACACCTGGGAGACCGGCACGCTTTTTCTGCAAAAGATGATTACCCATGAGACATGCCCGGAAGAGGAGAATTTCCAGGATGGGCCGACCTTTCGCTTTACCATTTCCTCGGAGCCGGCCCTGGAGGGAACCTATGGAGAGCTGACTTTTTCCCATGGCCAGGCGTCGGTGGAGATGACCATTGGCAAACCGAGCGATCCGGGGAGTCCCGTGGGCACCTTGAAGTTAACCGGTCTGCCGGCGGGCGTGATCTACGCAGTAACGGAAGAGCAGGACCCAAGATACGCCGTGTCGGTCAGTCCTGTCAGTCTGGCTCTGCAGCCGGACAGCGCAGAAACGGCACAGGATGCCAATACGGTGACCGTGACGAATGCCCACAACCCAGGCACTCTGACCATCACAGAGCATGTAAAGGATCCGTACCTTAGCAGCCGGGGCGGCGCAGAGGAGAGAATTTTTAAATTTACGGTATCGCTTTTTGACGACAAGAATCAACGCGTTCCTGTCGGGGCCGAGTACTGCTTCACGGTGAGCAACCCGGGCGAAGAAGCACAGAAGGTACCATTTGAGAACGGCCAGACCGAAATTCAGCTGAAAAACGATGGCCGGGCGGTAGCAGACAGTCTGCCGGAGACTGTACGGTCCTATTTGGCGGTAGAAACGGTTTTCGTCCTTGATGAGAACGGAACAGAGAAACCGGTTGACGAAGAGTATACCGGCCAAGTGAACGGAAGGGAAGAGACGGTGCAGGAAACGCAGACCAGCGGCACCGGATACACGGCCCGGGGCGAGTTTGCGGCGGATCAATCCGCCTCAGCGGCCTTTGTCAATACGATGAAAACCGGAACCGTGACCATTTCCAAGAAGGTCACTGCCCCGGAGGGGGTGTCCGTTTCAGACCGGGTGTTTGCGGTAGAGCTGACCCTGGGCGGAGAGGCCTACAGGGAGCACCGCGAGCAGTTTACCAAAGAGCGGCTACTGGAAGCAGCCGGCGCCTGCGCCAGAACGGCGGAAATTACGGAAACCATGGCCCGGCTTACGCTGGCCCTGCGGACGAATGAAGTGGTGGCCTTTGCCAATCTGCCTGCAGGAATCCAATATACCGTCAAGGAGCTGGAGGCAAATCAAGGCGGCTTTGTCACCACATATGAGCCTTCAGCTGGGGGAGACGGCCAGGTGGCCGGCGTGGTGGGAGTCGATGAGACGAAGAGCGTGGTGATCACCAACACATATCAGCCAGGAGGTCTTACCATATCCAAGGACCTTCCCAACGGAGGCAGCGAAGAGAGACTGTTTACCATTCGGGTGACCCTGTCGGGGGATGGTTTCTCTGCGGCTATGAACGGCACCTATGCTGCATCCTACAAGACGGTGCCGGCGCGCGATGCTGCAGGAATGGCAGTACCGGATACCATTCAGTTTTCCAGCGCGTCCGCCTTGGTGCAGCTGTACGGCGGAGAGAGTGTTACCATTCTGGGACTGCCGGACGGCATTGGGTATACCGTTGCAGAAGACATGTCCCAGGGTGTGGGCGAGCATTATACCGTCACCTACCAGGGGCCGGATGCGAAGGTCAGCGAATATAGGGACCCGGTGACAGGGACCATTTCCAAGAACCAGACGCAGACGGTTGCGGTGATCAACACGTTGAAAACCGGCAGCCTCACCATAGAGAAAACGGAAACCATCGAGGGTGGCACGGCAGCGGATCAGAGTAGAGTGTTCTTGTTCCAGGTGGAACTGGAAGGGTATGAAACGTTCAGCGGCCGGTGTGCCATAGCAGAAACAGGCCGGAGCATACAGTTTATCGATGGCGTCTGCACCGACATGGAACTGAAGCCTGGGGACAGTGTTACCCTTCTGGGATTGCCGGAAGGCGCCAACGCCATTGTCACCGAGACGGGATTTCGAACAGACCGGGGAACTTCTGCCCTGGGTACTATGTACGAGGAAACGGCTGGACAGGAGGCTGTCATTACGGCTGCCGGGAAGGCCTCTGTGGCATTCACCAATGCACGCGCCGTCGGCAGTCTGACCGTGGAGAAAATTGCAGACAGGCCATATTCAGACCAGACCTCCTTCTCCTTCACGGTGCAGCTTATGGACGGAGAAACGCCTGTCACCGGCACCTATGGCAGGTTGGCTTTCGATAACGGCATAGCGCGCTTTACTTTGGCGCCGGGACAGAGGGTAACCTTTACGGATCTGCCGGCGGGAGCTTCCTATATCGTCGCCGAGACGAATGCGGTCAACTATGATACGGTCTATACCAATGCACAGGGCACTATCACCGCGGCTGGGACTGCGGTGACGGTGGAAAACACCCGCAGAACCGGCAGTTTGACCATCCGAAAAACAGTAACCGGCGGAGAAGACCCGAATCCAGGGCGTGCGTTTGCTTTCCGAGTGCAACTGGCGGATAAAACCGTTGCGGGGACCTTTGGGGATGTGTACTTTGAGCGGGGTGCTGCTCTGGTGACCGTGGCGGGAAACAGTGAGAAAACCATTGCAGCCCTGCCGGCGGGCATGGCATATACTGTGACGGAAGAACAGACAGCCGGTTATACGACGCCAACGGCAACCTTCACGGGCAAGGTGGGGGACGGTTCCATCGCCCACTTCGTCAACACGTACCAGTCCGGAAGCCTGACTATTCATAAAACCGTGGAAGAGGGCGGCAATCCCAGAGGCGTGTTCTCTTTTCAGATGGCCCTTACAGGGGAAAACGATGCGGGTCTGAGCGACACTTATCCTATAGCGGCTACCGCCGGGAGCTTTGGCAGCGCGGAGGGTTCTGCCAGTGTGGGGAACGGCACCATTACCTTCGAAAACGGCCTGGCATCCTTCGCTCTTACCTGCAGCGAAGGCCAGGCAGGGGTGACGATTTCCGGTTTGCCGCAGGGGGCCAAGTACACGGTGCGGGAAATTCCCCGGGAAGACTATGTCTCCACAGTGACCGGCAACGGGACAGGGACCATTGGGCCGGAGACGGCCGCAGTGGAGATCAGCAACCGGTTCCGGGGCGGCAGCCTTGTTGTCAGCAAAAGGGTAGAAGGAAACCAAAGCTCACAGGCGGAGCAGTTCCGATTTCAGGTGACACTGCGGGAAAACGGCCAGCCTTACCAGGGGTACTGCGGCGTGCTGAGACCGGGCGCAGCGAGGGTCGAGAGCCTTGTTCTGGATGGGGAGCCTTTTTTCTTCTATCTGCGGGACGGCGAGAGCCTGAAGCTGGAGGGACTGCCCGAGGGCGTTGCCTATGAAGTGGAAGAGATTGAAAATGAGGCAGGGCAGGGGAATATCAATGAGTATGTCTCCTATCTTGCCGCGGATAGTGATGCGGCCAGCGGCGTCATCCGGGATCTGGATGAGCGGGCAGTCCAGTTTGTGAATACCTGCCTGCCCAATACGCTGGTGGTCGCAAAGAGAGTGACGAATCTGCCGGCAGGCGAGAGAACCGACACAGCCTATCATTTTCAGGTTAAATTGAAAAGCGGCAGTTCTGAGGCACAGGATCCGGGTCACGGCACCTACGTCCAGGGAAAAGAGACTGTCGATGACGGGTGGAAGGGACAGCTGCTCCAATTCGATGAGAACGGCGAGATCAAATTTGTTCTGCAGGCAGGGCAGTACCAGCAGATCACCAACCTGCCGGACGGTGTAGAGATCACCGTGGAAGAAGTGGCGGAGGACGATGCGGCCTATACAGCATCTTATACGGTTTACAGTGAGGAGGGCATCTTCTCAGAAGATAAAAACAGCGTGACTGGTCCTTTCACAAGTAATGTGACCGGGGCTGCAGTTGTCTTTACCAATACGTATCAGACCGGCAGTCTCACCGTCCGGAAGGATGTCCGAGGCGCGCCGGCAGCCGATCTGGACAGAGCCTTCGAGTTTGAACTGACTTTAACCAGGGACGACAGCCCGTTTGACTTTGACGGCTTTGGGCAGATGGTCACGCATACAGCCGGGACAGGCACCTACATCTTTTCCCTCCAGAACGGGGAGACCGTCACCTTTGACAGCCTGCCGGAGGGCACAGCTTATACTGTCAAGGAGAGAAATGCGAAAGATTATGTGACCAGCATGACAGGAACCGGTGCAGTGCAAAATGGGACAGCGTTCGGCACCGTCCACGGGGAGGAGGAGATTGTCTGCACCAACACATACGCTGTCGGCAGTCTCATGGTCACGAAAGAGATCCCGGAGGGCGGCAACAGACACCGGTCGTTCCATTTTACAGTGACAAAAGCCGGTGAAAGTACCTATGGCAATTCGATGGCAGGCAGTGTGAATGAAACCGATTTGGCAGCAGGGAAAACCATTTCTTTTGGGAATGGAATGGCAGATTTTACTCTGGCGGCAGGTCAGACGGCCGATTTTGCCGCTCTGCCGGCGGGGGATTATTTGGTCAGAGAGGCGGATTACTCGGCAGAGGGATATACGACCGCCTATTCATTTGGTCAAACAGCAGCAGCGGACGGCGGCGTGACCGTTTCAGTCAGAGAGGGAGAATCAGCCAAGGTCGCTGTTACCAACTCTTTCCAGGGCAGTAATCTGACCATTACAAAAGCCGTGGAGGGAGAGAGAGTTCCGGATAGAGAGTTTACCTTCCAGGTGAGCGTATCCCCGGCCATTACAGGGCCGCGGCAGACAGTGGATGGCAGCGGGCAAACCGGAACGGTCGACTTCACAGAAGGCCCTGTAAGGATCAGACTGCGTAAGGGGGAGAGCATTACCATTCAGGGCCTGCCCCGCGGCGCCGAATGCACCGTCCGGGAAATCAGCCGTGTGCCGGGCTTCACGGCAGACAGTGCGCGAAAGACAGTGATCCTGAAGGAAGAAACAGAAACTGTGCTATTTACCAATACCTACGCCACGGGTGTGCTGACCGTAGGAAAAATGGTCGCCGGAAGCCATGCCGACCCGAACGAGTCGTTTCTGTTCCAGGTGGAACTGGATGACGATACCTATAATGACAGCTATTCCGACGGCAGCCGCGAAGTACAGTTCATAGACGGGAGGGCAGCCTTCCGTCTGAAAGAGGGGGAGAGCGTCAGGCTGGACCGTCTGCCGGGCGGTGTGAGGTATACCGTGTACGAGCTTCGTGCCAACCGGGATGGGTACGGGACAACAGTCACCGGCGGAGATCATCAGTGGACAGATGACTCCGGCGCGGTTTGCGCCGAGGGCACAGTCACTGCCGGAGTGCCGGCACAGGTAACCTTTGTGAACCGGCGGGAAGCGCCGGCAGGCAGTCTTGTGGTGACAAATACTGTGGCGGGGAATAGTGCCGAGGCGGAGAAAGCGTTTTCCTATACGGTGCTAGCCCGGACAGACAGCGAAGAGGCAGCGATAGCAACGGATGACGGCACATATACGTTTACCCTGACCACAGGACAGTCCTGGGTGCACGCTCTGCCTGCGGGCACTACATGGATTGTCACGCAGCAAGAGGAGAGCGGGTATGTGACCACGGTCAACGGATCGGTAGGACTGGAAGCATCTGTTGAGATAGCAGACGGGGAAACCAGGGAAGTCCATTATATCAATACCAGAAACCAGACAAATCCAAGCCCGACGGGAGCACCGGAAACAAGTGGATCTCCAGGGCCGGAGCAGTCAACAAAACCATCTCCTGGGGTACCGACAGCGTCCCCGCCATCGCTGTCTGAGCCAAACAGGGACAGTATTTACGCAGAGAAATGGCAGAGTGTGAACGACGGCCCTATGACGAAGGAGAATATAGCCGTCCACAGCGGCGATGTTGTCCGATACAGCATAACCGTCACAAATGGGGGAAAGAGCACAGCAGCGCATCTGGTGTTGAGGGATGGGATACCGCGGGGGGACCCTGCGCTTCCGATGGTGCTGGTTTCTTCTGACCCGACAGGAGTCATGAACAGGGATACCCTGGTGTGGCAGAAGGAGGAACTTCTTCCCGGAGAGCAGTGGACTGTGACATTTACATGCACGGTACCGTCCTTTGCCCAGACAACCGTCTGGAAAAACCAGGCCGCAGGCTCGTACGTTTATGCAGACGGGGAGAACCTCGCTGTGTCTGCCGCAGAAAAGTCTTTTGAGAGCAATGTGGTGACAGCCGCGGGACAAACTCCGGGAACGACGCCCGGAGATACCATGCCGGGGGCGGCAGCGCCGGATACAGGGGATAGAAACAGGCCGGAAATGTGGCTGGCTCTATTTGCTCTGACGCTGCCAGGTCTTGCCTTTGCCAGTGTCAGAGCCTGGCGGCGCATTCGGCGGGCCGAACATCTGCATGAAAGATGAGATAACTGCATACTGGGCACTCCACACATCCTGTTTCTTTTGCTGACACGTAGGAAAGGAAAAAAGAGCCTGCTGCATCAAGCAGCAGGCTCTGAATAAAGTTGTCCCCAATTACTCGTAATCGGCTACATTCTCCGCGTCAATCCAAATGTTGGTGGTGATGATCTCATTGGTCTCCAGCTCATCGCCATTGAGAAGGATAACGGCTGCTTCCAGACCGTTGGCAGCCATAGCACCGCCGTCCTGGGAGACTGTACCAGTGATGAGGCCTTCGTTGATGGCTTCAAACCCGTCGGGCGTTCCGTCCACGCCGGTGATGATGATGCCGCTGTCTGCACCGGCAGCATTGCCGGCGCCAACCGCCATGCCGTCATTCTCGCAGATAATTGCGTCCAGATCATAGGCGGTCAGCCAGGTAGATACAGTGTCCAGCGCCTGGGCTGTATCCCATCCGCAGTCCTTGGGTTCTACAACCTCGACCATATCCGGATAGTTCTCCAGAATATTGCGATAGCCCTGCAGACGGTCAAGTCCACCGGAGTCTGCTGAGGGGCCGGTCAGAATGGCATAGTTACC
>CAZGAM010000005.1:13977-14758 GCA_964523685.1 uncultured Oscillospiraceae bacterium
CCCTTGCCGTCCAGCAGGTCCACAACATGCTGCATCTCGGTTTCTCCGGCTGTAATATTGTCGCCCAGGGAGATGGCGGAAATGCCATAATCCTGCCAGTCCGTGCAGGCGGAGATGATATTGATCACGACAACGCCCTCGTCTGCAGCGGCTTTGGAAGCGTCGCCCAGCGCGTCAGGATTGACCGGCTCATACAGGATGGCATCGTATCCTTCCGATACGCACTGCTCAATCTGGCTGATCTGTTTGTTGGCATCCTGATCGGCGCTCAGGATCTCCAGTTCAATGCCCAGCTCTTCTGCCTTGGCTTCAGCGGCTTCTGATACAGTGATCTGGAAGGCATTGTCCCGATGTTGCTGGATGAGAGCAATTTTGTAGGACTCATTCGCAACGACTGCCGGGGCTTCTTCAGTTTCTTCGGTTTCAGCGGCTTCTTCGGCCATAGCAGGAACGGCTAAAGCCAGAAGCATCATCAGGGCAGCGACCAGCGCGATGAGCTTCTTTGCACTGTTCATGGTTGGTTTCCTCCATTTTTATAAGTTGTGTTTTATGTAAAGGACTCCGCAGGATAGAGAGATCTGTCGGCAAGACAGCGGCAGAATCAGTCCTTCTTGCTTTTCCCTTTAACATCGATTAATACGGCCCCTACAATGATGAGGCCCTTGACGATTTTCTGCCAGTGGGAGGATACTCCCAGAATATCCAGACCGTTAGCGATGACCGTGATCAGCAGGGCGCCCACCACCACCCCCAGAGGTTTTCCCACACCGCCGGTCATGGA
>CAZGAM010000005.1:14768-20265 GCA_964523685.1 uncultured Oscillospiraceae bacterium
GAGACGCCGCCCACCACACAGGCGGCGATGGCATCCATCTCATATCCTTCCGCCGCATTGGGCTGACCAATGGTGACGCGGGAGCTCAGCAGGAAGCCGCAGAGACCGGCCAGCATGCCGGCGATGGCGAAGGTGGAGATTTTAATGGCTTTGGTATTGATGCCGGCTGCCCGGGCGGCCAGAATATTGCCGCCGCAGGAGTACACTCGCCGGCCGTATACGGTCTTTTCCAGGATAAAAGCGCAGATAATCACTACTGCGATGAAAACGATTGCCAGCGTGGGGATGCCGAGGAAGGAGCCGGCGGCGATGGCTTTATAGGCGGGGGAAATGCCGGTCACAGGGTTGCCGTTGGTGATTAGAAGAGCCAGTCCCCGTACCGCGGTCATGGTTCCCAAGGTCATGATGAACGGGGGAATATCCCCCAGGGCAATGCCCATCCCATTGACGATGCCCACCGCCAAGCCGGCAAGCATGGCCACAATCAGAGGGACAAACAAAGGTACCTGTCCCCTGCCCAGCAGGGCTGCCAGAACGCCGGTCAGGCCGATGGTAGAGCCTACCGACATATCAAACCCGCCTGCTACGATGACAAACATCATGCCGAAGGACAGGATTCCATTGATAGAAACCTGCTTGAGGATGTTTACCAAATTCCGAGGCCCAATAAAACTGGGTTTGAGAATGGTCAGCACCAGAACCAGAAAGAGAAAAATTACAAAAATGAAGTATTTGCTGAGAAAAGCTTTTACGCTGGAGCTGGATTTCTTCTCGCTCATTTTTTCACATCCTCGCTTTTTTATACTTTGATGGCGGACGCCAGCGCCATAATGCGTTCCTGAGAGAACTCTTCCCGGGACATCTCCCCGGTGAGGGTACCCTCGCACATAACCGCAATCCGGTCGCAGACCCCCATTAATTCCGGAATTTCGGACGAGATCATGATGACGGCTTTCCCTTGCTGGACCAGATTTCCGATCAGCAGATAGATGTCCCGTTTGGCTCCGACGTCAATGCCCCGGGTCGGCTCGTCCATAATGATGATATCCGGCTCGTTGAGCAGCCATTTGGCGATGACGACTTTCTGCTGGTTGCCGCCGGAGAGGTCTTCGACGATCTGGTCACTGGAGGGGGTCTTGATTTTCAGCTTATCGATATACTCTTCCGAGGCCTGCCGCGCCTTCTTTTTGCTGTAAAGACCATGCTCGAGCAGTTTGGAAATGGCGACGATACCTATATTGTCACTGATGGTGCCCCGGAGATTCAGGCCGGTGGCTTTCCGGTCCTCGGTGATGAGAGCGACCCCTTTTTGAATGATGTCTTTGGGAGAGTGAACGGTTACTTTTTCCCCTTTGACGAAGATCTCTCCGCCGGAGAGTCGGTGCATGCCGAAAATGCCCTCTACCAGTTCGCTGCGTCCGGCGCCTACCAGGCCGCTGATGCCCAGAATCTCGCCCCGGCGCACGGAAATGCTCACGCCTTTGACTTTGTTGTCGGGCCTGGCAATGTCTTTCGCTTCAAAGACCACCTCTCCGATATCTGCCTCCAGTTTCGGGAAAACATCCACAATTTCCCGGCCGACCATCATCTTAATGAGTTTCGCCTCATCCAGATCCTTCGTTTCGCCGCAGCCGATATACTGCCCGTCCCGATAGACGGTCACCCGGTCACAGATGGAGAAGATCTCATCCATGCGGTGGGAGATATAGATGATAGACACGCCCTGCTCCTTCAGTCGCCGAATATGGCTGAAGAGAATCTCCACTTCCCGGTCCGTGATGGCGGCGGTGGGCTCGTCCATGATGATCACCTTGGCATTGACGGAGATGGCTTTGATGATCTCAATAAGCTGGCACTGCGCGACCGTCAGATTGCGAAGCAATTCGGTAGGGGAGACGTGCAGGCCGCATTCCTCGATAAGCTTTCGGGATGTCTCCATTTCCGCTTTCTTGTCCACAATGCCGTGTTTGCGGATTTCCCGGCCCACGAAGATGTTCTCGTACACAGGCATGTCATAGATGGGATTCAGCTCCTGATGAATCATCGCAATGCCTGTATCAATGGCCTCTTTGGGACTGCTGACCTCGTAGGGCTTGCCGTTGAACAGGATCTCTCCGCCGGGATCCTTTTTGTAGATGCCCATGAGGATCTTCATCAGAGTTGACTTGCCGGCACCATTTTCCCCCATGAGTGCGTGGACTTCTCCCGGCTTTACCTGCAGCTGTACATGGTCCAGCGCTTTTACCCCGGGGAAGGTCTTGCTGATGTCCTTTAGGTCTAAAATGTACCCCACGCAGCGGTTCCTCCTCTTTTTTTGGCTTTCGCGTAAGACTGTCCGACAACCCTTGCAAGAGTGCGGCAGTATCGATTCAATTATACGATTTTACCAGGACAAAATCAATGGAAATTCATGCAATCTCTTCTTTTTTACAAAAAATGTACAAATGAAAGCGGCATGATTTTGTCAAGTTGCCGAAAGCCGGAGCGAGCAGACAGGCACCGGACTAAGACGGCGCAGCATGGCAAATTCCTTGACAAGGATAACCGGAGAGAGTATAGTTATGGAAAAGGATGGACACGGAAAGGAGCAGCATATCATGAAGATCGCTTTTGATGTGGATGTTCTGGCTAAGCAAATGTCTATATCCGACATGGTGCATAAGGTGGCAGACTGGGGCTATCAGTACATTGAGCAGTCCCCCCATCCCCGTATCAACCCATTTTATAAGCATCCGCTGTTTTCCAGAGAATGTGAGGAAGAGTACCGCCGGGCCCTCAAGGAGACTGGCGTGGAGATTTCCTCGTTCATTGTAGTCTACCGCTGGTCCGGGCCCACAGAAGAGCAGCGGCAGCATGCGGTAGCCAACTGGAAGCGGATGATCCGCATTGCGGTGGATATGGGCGTGCCCGTGATCAACACGGAATTTTCCGGTGATCCCAACCAGCAGGAGATCTGCAATGGCATGTTCTTCCGGTCCATGGAGGAGCTGCTTCCCCTCATCGAGCGGGAGGGACTGCGGGTGGAAATCCAGTCGCACCCCTACGACTTTGTGGAGCTCAATGAGGAGGCCTGCGATATTGTAAAGAGTTTTCGGTCCAGGAATCTGGGATATGTGTATTCCACTTCCCACAGCTTTTTCTATGATCAGGGGAAGGGGGATGTGCGCCACATGCTGAAATATGCCGGCGAGGAGCTGACGCATGTTCTGTTTTCGGATACCTGGAACCAGACCAAAGACTGCCGGTATATCCTCAATCCGCCCTGGCTGAACAGCCGCGGCCGGGCCGATGTGACCATCCATCAGCATACGGCCATGGGTGAAGGGGAGGTAGACTTTGAAGGCATCTTTGAGACGCTCCGGGAGATGGATTTTGCCCATCGGCAGCTGGGTCCTTCGGCCCCTAAAGCGGGCGGCGACAGCATCGCCTGTGTGAGTTATTTCGGCTTTCCCGAGAAAATGGACAAACAGGCACCCGAGGCACGAGAGCGTCTGGAAAAAGAGCTGCTGGGGCAGTAGGAAGCAGACGGCTTCCAGCGGGAGGATTGAATTACTAAGCAGAGAGAAAAATCAGGAGGATGCATGTATAAGATTGAAACCCATCTGCATACCACCCACACCAGCAAGTGCGGATGGCTGGAGGCGCCGGAAATCACGGCAGGCTATCAAGCGGCCGGATACAGTGCCATTACCGTTACAGATCACTACAACCGGACGACTTTTGAATATTTAGATATAGATTTGCATTCCAAAGCGGACAAGCTGGAGGCCTTTCTCACAGGGTACCGGCGCATGTGCGAAGAAGGAGAGAAACGGGGCATCCGCATCTACCGGGGAGCGGAGATCCGTTTTGATGAGTGTGACAACGACTATCTGCTCTACGACTGGCCGGATGCACTGCTGGAGGATCCGGAGGCGGTGTTTCACTTAGGCATTGCGGCGTTTGCTCCCCTGGCCAGAGAGGCGGGCGCCCTGCTCATCCAGGCGCACCCCTATCGCAAAGGCTGCACGCCGGCCATCGCCTGTTATCTGGACGGCATTGAAATCCGGAATTTGAACCCCCGGCATGAAAATCACAATGAGCGGGCGGTGGAATATGCAGAGCAGTTCCATCTCATCCAGCTTGGCGGATCCGACTGCCACCGGAAGGAAGATATTGCCGCGGGAGGAATCCTCTCCGATACGCTCCCGGAAGATACCAAAGAGCTGGCGGACCTGATCCGCTCCGGCAGCTATACCATATTGTAAAGCTTATTTTTGCAGAAACTGCAAGGCACCGGCCGGAAGCATTTCCGGCCGGTGCTGAAGTATACCCAGATTTTACAGAGCGTGCATGCTGACAGGTATTTCAGTGGGTATCTATGCATCTGGCGGTCACCCAGCGGGAAGTGCGGCGTTCCCGGACTCGGGCGCTTTTTGGAGATTCCCGGCATCCTGTCTTGGAAAAACGAAGAAACCATACAGGGACGGGGCTCTTGACGACAATTGCCGCAGTCCCTTGTTCGCGACATGGGCAGCATCCCGGCTTCCGCCGCCCGCGGGAACGTCCTGTCCCCTAGCACAGATAGTACCGGCGGTTCTTTACCGATACAGGCTGTCCGGATCCAGGAGAAAATTCCATATCCCCATGGGGTGATTTCGCCTTCATCCCGCCTGACTTTGATGTTGTTCTTTACCACGATGATTTTTTTGAAGCTGTCGCGCACGCTGCGCAGGGACATCTTTTCCTGCGCTTCATTTTTCTACGGAAGAAAGGGGCCAAGGCGGATTGTATGTAGAACCGTTCGCTGCCGCCATTGGCTACAAAATCACATCTGCAGGGGAGATCCGAAGAAACCCATTCAGAATTTTTTCAAATCCGTCAACCTCCTGAATCTCGTCAAGGAGAACATAATATGGTTTGCAGTCGGCAATTTTTCCCTGAATATAGGATCCAAGCACATGGCGATCCCGAAGTTCTTCGGATTCTTCCTGGTCAAAGGCTACCTCAATGATGTGATCCGGGGCAACACTGTCTGTCAGCAGGCGGGCCCGAAAAAGACGAAATATCAGGAAGGATTTTCCGCATCACCGCGGGCCGGTGATGACCTGCCTATTTCCCCGGCGGCGCCCAATTTTTCCAGGCATAGGCCTCTGTTCTTTTTTAGCACCGGTTTGCTGATTTGTTGAATTGCCGATGTTTTGGCAAGCAGGAAAGACCGGAAACGAAAGCACGGGCGCTGCAGCCCGTGGAATCAAAAGTCTTCGAGCCGAAGTCAGACCATGTCGGGAATGGGGCTTCCCTGCAAGCTCTATATTATCAGTTTGGCAGATTCCCTGCAAACGTTTTTGGGTTCATTCCATACCCTTTCGGGTGTGCTATCGCATGTCCCCCGTTCCTGCCGTCATTTCACTGGTAAAATCTGGAAATATAATCTTCTACGTCTGCACGGGTTCCCCGGA
The DNA here is from genome assembly GCA_964523685.1 of uncultured Oscillospiraceae bacterium. Lineage (GTDB taxonomy): Bacteria > Bacillota > Clostridia > Oscillospirales > Oscillospiraceae > CAJOIG01. The sequence continues at coordinate 20,210 of CAZGAM010000005.1, forward strand.
AAATGCCCGGAGTTTCCATCTTCAGGGATACACAGGCTGTGGCGTACAGCAGGGCC
>CAZGAM010000005.1:20365-27951 GCA_964523685.1 uncultured Oscillospiraceae bacterium
AATGCCCGGAGTTTCCATCTTCAGGGATACACAGGCTGTGGCGTACAGCAGGGCCCGGGCCATATCGGCGCCCAGCAGGCGCATGGCCAGATAGGCTCCGAAGGTGGTGTCTCCCCGGCCGGTGCGGCCGGACAGATTCCTCGCCTTTACAGGGCAGGTGCAGATGGATTTTCCGTCATAGGCCAGCATTTCCGTGTTGTGGGAGATGAGGATTTCCTTGGCACCCCAGGCATAGAGCTGCTTGGCGGCGGCTTCCCGGTCGGCAAGCCCCGTCAGAATTTCCGCTTCGGCGGCATCGGTCTTGAAAAAGTCCATATAGGGCAGGTACTGTTTTTTGTCCGGCCAGTCGTGGAAGTTCATGGTACCGCCCTCGTTGCAGCGGAGAAAGCCCTGGGCATCGGCAGAAAGCAGTCCTTTTTGGTGCAGGGCTTCCACCAGGGCGTTGGGAAAATCCCCGGCCAGCAGTCCCGCCAGGTGGTAGAGCCGGCAGGGCACGGCAGGAACTTCTTCCGGAAGCACCGGATCCGACTGGGCCTGGCACCGGCACAGGCGTCTTTCCCGGTCGGCGGTGAAATACTCATTGCGCATAAGGGTCGTTCTGGCGGAGGGCAGGCAGGCCCTGTCAGCCGGATCTCCCCCCAGGAAAGCCAGCACATCTTTCTCTTCCGGCGCTGCCTTCACCGCCGCAAACACACGGGCACCGGCGGCCCGGGCTGCCGGCGTGCAATAGGTGACGGCCCCGCCAATGCTGCGTTCCTCCGCTCCGGTATAGTCAATGTTCACATCCCGGGTAGCCGGGCCCAGGATCATCATGTCGTAGGCTCTCATGGATTATCCCTGTTCCTGTCCCGGATTGGCCCGGTACCGTGTTCCTGCCCCGTGTACCAGGCTCTCGTAGGCGGTCTGGATGCGGCTGTAGTTCCCGTCCCGATCCAGGGCGATGCCCCGGCCTATGCCGTCCACGATGGTGCCCCGGCCCAGGGCAGCCAGCTTTTCCTCCACCATCCGCAGCAGGTCGGGGGCGCTACCGGGCTCGGTGCTCCGGCCGTCAAAGATGATGTGCCAGTAGATTTCCGGCACCCCTTCGGCCATTTCCGTGAGCATGAGGGGATAGTCGATACACCCGTGGCTGGACTTCTCCGTCAGCAGGGCAATGAGGTGAAGGGCTCCACCTTTTTTGGCGTTTTCAAGGAGCCGCAGAAAAACCGGATTTTGACGGAAGGAGCCGTCCTGGATGGCCTTGTCCATACGCACATCGTCCTGGGCAACGATCCGCCCGGCTCCTAGGTTGGTGTGGCCGGCCTCAGAATTGCCGGCTTTGCCGGCTTTCAATCCTACATCCTCACCCGATGCGCGGAGCCGGCAGTGGGGATAGGAGGCCAGCAGGGCGTCCCAGTCCCGGGTGTCGGCCACAGTCAGGCAGTCGTTTTCATCTCCGGTTCCAATGCCCCAGCCGTCCAGAATGATGAGCATGACCTGGGAGCTGTGGGGAACTGGCCCCGTGAGAAGACTCTCCCCCGTCATCTCGGGAGGCTTTTCCAGGCCGAGAATGGATAAGATGGTAGGAGCCACGTCTGCCAGACGGCCGTCCCGCAGAGTAATGGCCCGTCCCTGAGGATCCAGGAGGAGAAAGGGTACCAGATTGGTGGTATGGGATACGTCGGGCTTGCCTTCTTTGCCGTAGAGCTTTTCGATATTCCCATGGTCGGCGGTAATGGCTACTACATAGCCATGGTCTCTGGCGTATTCCGCCGTCTGACGGACCTGGCGGCTGATGATGCCGGCGGCCTGGATTTTTGCCTGCGTATTGGCTGTATGGCCGATCACGTCCCCGTTGGCGAAGTTGGTGAGAATAAAAGGATAGCCCTCATTCACGGCTTTTTTTACCTGCCCGGCGACTTGCGGCAGACTCAGTTCCGGCTTCTGGTCAAAAGAAATGCCTCTGGGAGAAGGAACCATCACATCCGTCTCGTCGGGGAAACCCTGGTTGGTGCCCCCGTTGAAAAAGAAGGTGACATGGGCGTACTTCTCTGACTCAGAGCAGTGGAACTGCCGCAGCCCGGCCTTCGAGATCACCTGAGCCAGGGGCATATGCACCTGCTCGGGGGCAAAGGCGATGGGAAGATCCTTCAACTTCTCGTGGTACATGGTCATAATGGCAAATTCCAGACGGTCCATGTCCGGTCTGGGGAAGTGGGAGAAATTTTTGTCGGTGAAGGCCTCGGTCAGTTCGACCTCCCGCTCGCCCCGGCGGCAGCAGAAGATCACATGATCTCCATTGCAAATCCTGCCCACGGGAGCCCCCTGCGCGTCCTCCAGTACCAGCGGCTCCATGCTGTAGTCTGTCTGCCCCCGGCCATAGGCAGCCTCAACTGCCCGGGCCAGAGCTTCTCCTCCATGAAGATGGTTGTCCATCATGTCTCCTCCTTAACAAAGCGGCGGGAAAATGTCCAGCAGCTGACTGAAATGGGTGATGAAGTAGTCGGGGCGGTTTTCTTCCGTTACTGCCTGCGGCTTTTTTCCTGGGTACTGCACGCCTATGGTCATACCCAGTCCCACCGCCTTCGCTCCTACAATATCCCGGTCCAAATTGTCGCCCACAAAGCAGGTCCGGGCCGGGTCGGCTCCGGTCTCTTCCAGGGCGTAATAGTAGATGGCGGGGTGGGGCTTGCGGATCAGGCAGAGGGAGGACTGCTGTACGGTTTTGAAATAGGGGCGCAGCCCGTCCCGGTCCAGCCACTCGTCTACTTCGTGCACGCCGACCAAATCGCTGACAATGCCCAGCGTATAGCCGCGCCGGTAAAGTTCCTTCACTGTGTCTGCGCCGCCGTCAGTGACCACCCGCTCCCCCTTCGTCCGGCGGTAGGCATAGGTGAGTTCGGAGGCGGATGCCTCTACCAGGTCCCGTGGAAAGTCGTAGGCCAGCCAGCGGGTCCACAGCACCTTTTCCGGAGCCTCACAATAAAATTTCAGGGCCCATGCCCGGTACTGGTTGTAGCGCGGCTCAATCACGTCCCGGTAAAAGTCTACAGGATCCGCCTTCGCGCCCAGCAGGTCCCGGATGCGGGTTTTTGCCTCCAGAATATAGGCATCGTCCTGGCGGATGACCCGGAAGGTGTCTCCCAGGTCCACAAACAGCGTGTTGATATTCTTTTCCATGCAGTGCCTCCTCATGGGAAACAGGGAAGATCCAGAATGTCCTGGAAGCGGTGGATGATATAATCCGGCCGGTTGGCATCGGTGATTGTTTTGCCTGCCAGCTTTTCCTGGCTGATGAACAGGACATTGACACCGATGCCGGCGGCTTTGGCGCCGGTGAAGTCCCGGGAGAGGTTGTCCGCCACAGAGGCGCATTGACCGGGTTCCAGACCCAGGTCCTGACAGCCGAGACGGTAGATTTCCGGGTCCGGCTTGCGGATATGGCAGAGGGAGGAGAGCGTTACGGTTTCAAAGTATTCCTCCAGACCGTCCTCCCGCAGCCAGTCGGCAATCTCGTTTTCCCCGATGAGGTTGCTGATGATCCCCAGCCGGTAGCCCCGCTCCCGGAGGGTACGGAGCACATCCAGGCCACCGTCTACCAAAAAGCGTTTGCCCTTGATCTGCCGGTATTGGAAGGTCATCTCATGGCAGATGGCCCGCAGCTGTTCCTCCGGCAGTTCCGGCAGAAGCCATTGCGCCCAGAGATCATAGTCGCCGCATTCCCGGTTCTCCGTGAGCGCCCAGTCCCGGTACGGTTTGTAGCGCTCCTCCACCAGGTCGATAAAGGCGTCCACATCCTCCGCCCCGGCCAGCTGGGCCATGCGGGCCCGTGCCCGGGCCTGGTGTTCCGGCGCGTCGTGCAGGATGCGCAGCGTGCCGCCCAAATCGAAAAATACTCCTTTGATTTGCTCCATAAACGGCTCCTCTCAGTTCCGGGGAGGGAACAGGTCCAAAAGATCCCGGATGGCCTGGATGGTATAGTCGGGCAGCACTGTGGGGGCTTTGCCCTCCCTGTCTGCGGTGCCGGCGTTTTCATAGAGAATCATGCTGCCAAAGCCGGCGCCTACCGCGCCTTCCACGTCCCGTACCGGATTGTCTCCTACGTAAGAACATTGCCCCGGTGGAGAGCCGATGCATCGGGCACCCAGCAGATAGATGGCGGGATCCGGCTTGCGCAGGCGAACCTTGGAGGAGAGAATCACCGTCTTGAAGCAGTCTGCTACCTGGTCATGGCACATCCAGTCAGGAATTTCCGTCTCTGTAATGGTATTGGCGATGATGCCCAGTTTGTAACCCCGGTGCTTCAGCTCCCGGAGCGTCTCCTTTACATCGGCATGGGCTACCCGGCGGCCGTCATGGTCCCGCCACAGGCGGGTGAGACGGGGCGCATGCGGCGCAATGCGCTCCGGGGGATAGTCAGGCAGCAGATACTGCAGCCATAATTCCATTTCCGATACGTCCAGCAGCTCGGTTTTAGCCCATTTCCGGTAGGCCTTCCAGTTTTCAGTGAGCTTGGAAAAAAATATATCGTGCGGTTCCGTGGCGCCTGCCAGTTCCATCAACTCCCGGTCCGCAGCCATGGCAAATTCCGGATCCTCTTCCACATAGCGAAGAGTGGCACCCACGTCGAAAAAGATCGTGTCGATATTGGGATTCATGTTATCCTTCTTTCTTCCGCCGCCGGTTCAGCCGGCCAGGTTTTCCCGGCGGATGAGTGCGGGGATTTCCGCCAGGTCTTCTATCAAATAGTCGGGTTTCAGGTGCTCCAGGCCCTTGTCCCGGATGGCGGCGCCTGGATTGCGGATTTGGATGGCCAGCCGCCAGCCGGCGTTTCGAACACCCTGCACATCCCGGGAGAGCGTATCTCCTACATAGGCAAACTGTTCCGGGGCCAGGTGCATCTGCTGTTCTGCCATGCGGAAAATTTGCTCAGACGGCTTGCGTACTCCCGCGGTGCTGGAGAGCAGTACGCACTCCATCCAATCAGCCAGCCCGTACTCCAGCAGATAGTGGGGCATGACAGAGGTGGAGGCCACATTGCTGATGATGCCCAGACGAAGGCCCATGGTCCGCAGCTGCTCCAGACTTTCCCGCAGATGAGGCCGCCGCAGGATCCGATGCCGCTCATAGTCGAAGAGGAAGGTCAGCTCTTCCGAAAAGGGGGCCAGCTGCTCCGGGCTCAGGCCATACTCCTTCAGGTACCAGCTGCTCCAGATCTCTTCTGTCGGCAGCTCCCGGAGATGGGCTTCTGCCCAGTGCTTGTATGCCTCAGAGTTCTCCTCCAGCTGACCGGCCAGCGTCTCCGGGGAGGCAGACAGGCGGATTCCGTAGTCCGCCAGCCGGTCCATCAGGCGCCGGGCAAACCACTCGTCCCGCCCCGGAGGCGCACTCGCGGTATGCAGAGTGCCGCCCATATCAAAAAGTACCGCACGAATCATGAATTTGTACCCCCCTTTTTCCGGGAATCATGAGCGCAAATGTTTAGGCGCTGACCAGGAGCAAGGAACCATTTCAGCAAACTGGAGACCCAGGCAGGGCGTTTTTCAGCAATCAGCCTGGTCAAGTCCAGAATTTCCGGTGAAAAGGACCTTTTCTTAGGAGAAGAGAACAAGACGGGAATACCTTGCTTTTCTCCGGGAAAAGATTTACAATAAGGATGTTATCGCTCAAAGGTATGCCATCGGCTGCCCCTGTGCAGGACGCAGGAACTTGTGACGGTCCTACCCTTTCGATATCGATTGCCCCGCAGGCCAATTCCATGGCACCGGGGCGGTGCCCGCAGGGCCGGCAGGCTTCGCTTTTCTTCTGTCCCGTCACGGCCGGCACCGGGTTCACTTCCCTACCCTCCAGCAAGCGCCTCCCAAAATTCGAGAAAGGAGACGGCATTCCTCCCCTTGTTCAGAACAAGGGGCATCCTGCCAAAGGCGTGATGAAAAATGTCACCATCAAGGACATAGCGGAAGCAGCGAAGGTATCCTACTCTACGGTCTCCCGGGCACTTTCCGGCAGTCAGGAAATCAGCGAGGATACCAGGGCGCGGGTTCTGCAGATCTGCCGGGAGATGAACTACACAGGCAATGCGGCAACACGGCCTGGGGCTGCCAAGAGCGCCAAGCTGCTGAGCCTCATTGTGACGGATATAAGCAATCCCTTTATGTCGGAACTGGCCTACCACATTGACCGGCAGGCACGGGCTCGGGGCTGTCATGTCCTTCTGAGCAATTCCAATCGGAATCTGGAGCAGGAGCGGGAGCAGTTTGAGCTGATGATCAGCCGGCAGGTAGACGGGATCCTTCTCATCCCCAGCGGGCCTGCCAGCTATGAGAGTCTGAAGCCTTCTCTCTCCCGCATTCCCACCGTGTTCATCGGGGAGAACCTCCGGGAGCTTCCGGAGAGCTATGTATCCGTGGACAACAGCAGAGGCGCCTATATGGGTGTGGAGTACCTCTATCGGCTGGGCCACCGGGACATAGTGTATTTCGGCCGGCGCAGGGGGAGCACTACGCATCAGCTCCGGGCGGAGGGATATGCCGCCGCCTGTCGGGATTTGGGACTGAAAATGCAGTACTGCAACAACGCGTTTCCTGCTACGTCCATGAAATACGGCTATCAGCTGGCCAGACAGCTGTTCAGCCAGGAGCGAAGCTACACGGCAATCTTTGCCGCCACCGACACCAACGCCCTGGGCATTCTGCAGGCTGCGGAGGAGGCGGGGCTGCGCATCCCCCAGGACCTGTCTCTACTGGGGTTCGACAATATCCGGGACAGCGGCCTGCCCCGCATCGAACTGACTACCATTGAGCAGCCAAAGAAGATGATGGCCTCGGTAGCCGTGGATACGCTGCTGGACAAAATCAAAAGAGTGGCGGGCGGATGCTCCCATCAGATTCTGATGCCCGCTCTGGTGGAGCGGTCCTCCTGTGGCCCCGGTCCAGCCGGAAGCAGCTGAGAGAAACGAAAGAACAGAAGAGATGCCCTGGAGCCCCGGCTGTACGGCCCGCTCCGGGGCTTTTTATGCGCCGTTTTCTTTTTGGACGATGGCGCAGACTTCCAGCAGATCCTTTACCACATAATCCGGCTCAAATTCCCGCCGGACCCCCTGGTCCTTCTCCTTGGTCAACTGGGAGCCGATCTGGATGGCTGTGTGAAAACCTGCCCGCTTGGAGCCAATGATGTCCCGGGAAATGGTATCGCCTACGTAGGCGCACTCCTCCGGCAGGGACTGCAGCTGCAGCAGGGCAATTCGGAAAATATCCGGATCCGGTTTGCGGATCCCGGTAAGTGAGGAGAGCGTCACGTCCTGGAAGTAATTGCGAATGCCATACGCCCGCAGGGAGGCAAAAACCTGGAAGAGCGCAGCGGTGTTGCTGACAATCCCCAGCTTCAGGCCCATCTGCTTCAGCTCCTCCAGCATCGCAGCCGCCTGGGGGCGGAGCGTGCGGTGATAGTGGGTGAGCTCCCACATGTGGGCAATCTGCTCACAGTGGGGTGCCAGCTTTTCCCGTGGCAGGGAGAAGTCTGCCAGGATGTAGTCGCACCAGATGCGGACAGGCTTGAGCTCTTCATTACGGGCATCCCGGTACGTGCTGTATCGGTCCCAGCCGGCG
>CAZGAM010000006.1:0-18685 GCA_964523685.1 uncultured Oscillospiraceae bacterium
TGCCGATGGTATCCATCTCATAGGCCTGGTCGAAGGTGTATTTCAAACCGACCTTGTCGGAGAAATAGTTATATCCTCCGTCATCCCAGGTTTCCACCTGGTAGTAGGATCCCGGATCTCCATCGACTGTAGCCCATGCATTCGCTGTTCCCGCATCCGCTTCGTTGCCATGGGTAAAGCCAGTTCCTCTACAGGCTGTCGCTGATGCGATATGGTTGCTTCCCGGATTGTTGGCGCCATCCTGGTTGATCAGATTATACTTGGGCATTTCCACAGGATCCAGAGAGATCGTAGAAGTCGTGACAGAGGCCCTGGCACCCTCCCCGAGCTCATTGACCCCGGCTACATCAATCTCATATGTCTTAGGCTCTGCCGGCAAGTCGTTGATGATATAGCTGTTTCCTTTGATATCTTTTACTTCTTGATATGCCTCGGTACCCGCTTCCCGGTAGTAGAGATGATAGGAAGTGGTGTCCAGCATTTTTTTCCATTTGACGGTGATCTTCCGATACCCGCCTTCCGCCTCCACATTGTCCGGCTTATCCGGTTTTCCCGACGGAACAGGCGTTACCGTTACAGCGCCGCTCCAGCCGCTTTCCCATGAACCATTGACGGACTGAACCTGTATACTGTATGTTGTATAATTTTCTACTTCCTTCCCGCCGAAATTCATCACCGTGAGACTGGTCCCGGTAAGTGAATAGCTCTCGGAACTGCCGTTGGCGCTGATCAGCACCTCATACCCGGTAATATTCTGACAGGGACTCCAAGTGACGGTAAACTGCCGGTTGCCCGCTGTAGGATAGACATTTTGAGGCACACTCACCTGCGGTTCAGGGATTCGCTCTTCCATGCCGTTTAAAAATTCCACCTGGGTCATGGATGCCAGAGTCGATTGTTCTGTGGTACCGGTGATGTGGATCTTCACTTTTTTAACGGCTGTCTGGCCCCCCAGATCCAGCACAATATTCCCCTGCGCATCCCTGGTTGCCTGCTGGCTCCCTATAAGGGAATATGCCGAGATCGTGGATATGGTACTCGCAGAATCTGCCGCTGGTGCCGCCGCATTGCCCAGGGAAAATACTATAGCGGTATTATCTCCTGTCTCCACGGTAAAGGTTCCGGAGGAAATATTGGTACCCTTGAATTGCACTTCCTTCACCGCCGCGTCCGCCACCGAAAGGGCCAGATCCAACGGGGCCTCCGGGCTGATGGGGCTTTCTTTGCTCAAGGTGACCGGAGTTGTGTTTTCCTTTTGAAAGAGACTGGAAACATTCTCACTTACTGTTGTATCTTGCGCAGCTGAGACACCCAGAGCGGTGGGAAGAACATACTGGGCAATATGGCTGATTCTGGCATTTGGGTCCAGCCCAGATAGATCCATGGACCGGGCAAGGTATTCCGCATCCACCAGATTGGTGATCCCGTCTCCGTTCAGATCACAGGCACCGTTCCCGGAAAGGGCGTTCTTCATGGATTCCCAGTCGGAACCGTCTACGGCTCCGCTTCCATCCAGGTCGCCCAACTGCAGGACCCCGGGATGTTTTTCCCCGACGCCCACCAATTGTCCAATGGTGTACTGCAATTCAGCGCCACTGCCCGCGCCCAGAGATACTTCCTGCGTAAAAGGAACAAAACCCGGAGCCTGAATAGAAAGCTGGTATACTCCTGTTGGAAGATCTGTGAACGAATAAACTGTTTTATCCGCGGGCACAGTCATACTGTCCCCATGCGGACCGGTAATAGACACGGTAAATGAGGGGGTATACAGCAGCCGCACCGCGGAAGAGATGGAAATATCGATCTGACCCAGAGAACTGGCAGGAGAAGTTTTCTCTACATATACTACCTCTCCCTGGTTCTGATCAATGTTCTCTTCCTCCTCCGACTCCGGTTCGCCGCCCTCCGGTGCCGCAGGATCCCCGTCCGGCGGTGTCGTGGGCTCTCCTTCTCCCTCCGAATCGGCAGGCGGTTCACTCCCATCTGCAGGGGGCTGCCCTTCTCCCGTGGAGGGCAGGTTTCCGCCGTCCTCTCCCGAGAGATCGGGATTGGCGTTTGGATCCCCTGATTCCTCCTGGTCGGGAGAGGGACTGCCGCTCTCCCCGTCAGGGGAATCAGCCGGAGGAGTGATGCCATCTCCGGAACCGGAATCATCCGACAGGCTGGGGCCAGAGCTTTCGTCCCCCTGCAGGGGGGGATCTGTCTGTGGCTCTGCCGGATTTGCAGGATCCGCTCCAGCCGGCGGCTGAGAATCCGTCGGCGGTTCCGGCGCACCATCCCCCATATCCTGCGGAGCAATGTCCTCCTCCGGAGCCGGGGTGCTCTGGCCGTCCTGTTCCGGAGCGGCAATGACGTCCTCCCCCACGGCAAGGACCGGCACTGCCAGACTGAAAATCATAATCCATACAAGGAAAAATGCAGTGAATCTTTTCATAACAAACCTCTCATGCATGCACTAAGGGGCAAAAGTATATTGATCATAACAAGTTTACGATAATTTTGCAAGTACTTTTTTAAAAATTTTTACAAATTCTTACAAAAAATTTCAATTTGGTAATGATTTTGGGGTCTTCCCCTCTTGCCGCGGTGGTTTAGGGAGCACTTTATTTCCAAAAAGCCGGGTTCTGGCTGCCGTGCGACGCACCGAAAATACCTTGTTAACCCTGTTTCATTCTGGGTACAGGCCGGCTCTTCGTGTTTCTCCGGCGCATGGCAAAGCGGCTGCGTTATGATTTACATAACGCAGCCGCCTCTGCCGATAATTTCTGTCAGGGAGGGTATCTCAGCTATCTTCTTCCGCATCCTGCTGCTGCGGTTTGTCTCTCTCCTTCAGTCTCCGGGCATATGCGTCCTGCACATTTTTTCGAGGTTCGATTTGTTTGGCTACTGCGCCTTCGTACACTCGGATCCAGAGATCGTTTTCCTCCATAAAGCTGATATTATCCAGCACACAATAGAGGGTAACCTCATGATCCCGCCTCGTACTATACTCGAAATAAAACTCGATGGCCGGATCCGGTTCAGATAGAGAGATTGCCGTCAGCAAAATGAAATCACACAGCGCCTCCACTTTTCTCTCGTCGTCGTAATAATCCATGGAGAAGAGAGAAGCGCTGTCCATCGGGATAGTCGCTCTTGTCTCTTTTGCCAAACTTTTGGCTTCTTCTATAGCCATATATTTCAAATCACTTGTTTTCAGTTCTCCAAGAAGAGCCACCAGCATATCTCTGTGGAGAGATTCTCTGCTCAGGCCTGCATCGGTGGCACGGTCAAGCATCCAGCTGATATTTTCTGCTGTATATCCCTCCTGAAAGACCATTTTTACCAGCAGGTCAAACAAATTGGACTGTTCCCACCCGATCGACCGGAATGGATCTTCTGTGGTATGGAACGTGTAATAGCCGCAGGCATAGCATAGAAGCTGGTACAGCGAATCCAGCAGATCTACCGCTCTATCATAATTTTCGTTCTCATGGGGGATCGAACTAAGGGTTTTTATGTAGCGCATTACCAGGAAGCGCCATTTGGGCCTGTCCTTCTTGGCCACCTCCCGATTGGAATAATAATAATTCCCATCATACGCATTATCCATAAAATCGGTGATCTCCTTATCCAGTGCGTCAAAATTCAACTCTTCTTTTTTCGCGCTGGCCGTCGCCGTTTTTACGTCTTCGCCCCGCAGGATGGCCAGAATGACACCATCTATTTTCTCTTTCTGCGCTTTCGTCATGCTCTTGTAGCACTCCGCGAAAGCCTTTTCCACCAACGGCCGCTTGGCGCTGCCAATCATTTTTCGCAAGTCGGTAATTTTCATGAATCTACCTCCCTATTTCCGTTTTATCTCCGGCAGGAACGGGACATGCGGCAGCCTGCCCAAGCCCCGAAATTCTTGCCAGTCGGAAAATTTCGTGATATTCTATCCCCATGAACGCACTTCATGACAGTATCCGCAGCCTGAAAGGAATCGGCGATGCCAAGGCCAAAGCACTGGAGAAGATGGATTTGCGAACGTTGGAGGATTTGCTGAACAATTTTCCCCGTGCATATGAGGACAGGCGCACCTGCTGCCCGATTTCCGAGGCGTCTCCGGACAGGCCGGTTTGCATCAGAGCCACCGTTGCCTCCGCACCCCAGAGCGCCTTTGTGCGCCGGGGCATGGAGCTTTTGAAATTTCGTGCTTCGGACGAGTCCGGGTCCGTGTATATCACCTATTTTCATCAAAATTATCTGAAAGAGCAGTTTCAGATCGGGACCGAATACATATTTTACGGCAAGGTAGAAGCCAGCGGGCGCCGGCGTTCCATGACGAACCCCGTCTTTGAGCCCGTAGGCCGGCAGGGAACGCTGACAGGTCGGATTCTGCCTGTCTACCGCCTCAGCGCCGGCATCAGCCAGAAGCTGCTCATGGGCCTCACCCGACAGGTGCTGGACCAGTGCCGGGATCAGATTCCGGCCTACCTGCCGCCGGAGCTCACCCAGAAGCTCCAGCTGGCACAGGCTCCCTACGCCTATGAGAATATCCATTTCCCCCGGGACGATCTGGCCCTGGACCAGGCGCGACGCCGGCTGGTTTTTGAAGAGCTCTTTGTACTCTGCACCGCCATAGGAACCGTGCGCCGGCAGCGAAAAGCAGGGGCGGGGCCCCAGCTCACGGTTTACCCCATGGAACCGTTTTGGACCTCTCTCCCCTTTCAGCCCACTGAGGCACAGAGGCGCGCCGTCCGGGAGGCTATGAGCGATATGAGCTACGGCATTCCCTTGAGCCGCCTTCTCCAGGGCGTTGTGGGCAGGGGCAAGACCCTGGTAGCCGCCGCTCTCATCTGGCAGGCGTTTCAAAACGGGCTCCAGTCTGCCTTAATGGCCCCGACAGAAATCCTTGCGGACCAGCATTACACGACTCTCACCCAGCTTCTGGAGCCGCTGGGTCTCCGCCTGGTCCGATTGACGGGGGCAATGAAGGCGGCTGCAAAGCGGCAGGCGAACCAGCTGCTCTCCTCCGGGCAGGCCCATGCGGTGGTAGGGACTCATGCCCTCCTCAGCGCCAGTGTATCCTTTCAGAACCTGGCCCTGGTGATCACAGATGAGCAACACCGCTTCGGGGTCGAACAGCGCAGCGCACTGGCAGAAAAAGGCCGGCAGCCCCATGTGCTGGTCATGTCCGCCACGCCCATTCCCAGGACGCTGGCCCTCATCCTCTATGGAGATCTGGACATATCCGTCCTGGACCAGCTGCCCCCCGGCAGACAAAAAGTAGACACGTTCGCGCTGGGAGAGAGTATGCGGGAGCGGATATGGCGCTTTGTCCGGCGCCTGGTGCAGGAGGGCCGGCAGGTTTTCGTGGTGTGTCCCATGGTAGAAGAAAACCAGGACCTGGGCCCGGAGGTAAAAAGCGCGGAGACCTGGGCCCGGGTCCTGCAGCAGGATATTTTCCCGGACCTTCGGGTCGGCTGCGTCCACGGGCGCATGAAAGGCCGGGAAAAGGATGCGGTCATGGCCTCCTTTGCCGCCGGGGAGCTTGACATTCTCGTCTCCACGACCGTCGTGGAGGTGGGCGTGGATGTGCCCAACGCCGCCTTAATGATTGTGGAAAACGCGGACCGTTTTGGACTCAGCCAGCTCCACCAGCTGCGGGGCCGCGTCGGCCGGGGCAGCCACAAGAGCTACTGTGTGCTGTTCTCCTCTTCCGACACCCCGGAGGCCATGGCCCGGCTGTCTATTATGACCAAGACCAATGACGGCTTTCGCATCTCCGAAGAGGATCTGCGCCTGCGGGGCCCAGGAGATTTTCTGGGCTCCCGGCAGCACGGCCTGCCGGAAATGCATGTGGCTGATCTCTCCGCCGATATGCGCGTGCTCAAGCAGGCGCAGACCGAGGCCGCCGACCTTCTGGAAAGCGATCCCACCCTGGCTCTTCCGGCCCACCGCGCCCTGCGGGAACGGGTACAGGCGCTTTTGGCGGATCAGACCGACATATTCAGCTGATTTGCAAAGTCCCTGGTACTGGCTCGCGCAGCGCAGTCAAATTGCCTGCTTCTGCCGGTCCCGGGCGGTAGAGAGCATCAGCTTGATCCGGTTCAGCTGGTTGACTTCGCTGGCGCCAGGGTCATAATCGACCGCGATGATATTCGCTTCGGGGAAGCTGGCACGCAGCTTCTTGATCACCCCTTTGCCTACAATATGATTGGGAAGACAGGCGAAGGGCTGAGTGCAAATAATATTGGTAACGCCGCTGTGGATCAGCTCCAGCATCTCCCCTGTGAGGAACCACCCCTCTCCGGTCATATTCCCCAGAGAGACGTACTGCCTGGCGTAATTCGCCAGCTGGTTGATGCGGGACGGACCGGTAAAGTGCTGGCTTCGCTCCAGGGTGCGCCTGGTATGGCCGCGCATATACTCGATTGCTTGTATTCCCAGATTGCACAGCCAGGCGGTAGAGGATTTGCCGCCCAGATGATTGGCTTTAAAATTCGAGTTATAGAAGCAGTAGAGGAAAAAGTCAATCAGATCCGGCATCACCGCCTGGGCTCCCTCCCGCTCCAGAAGATCCACCAGGTGGTTGTTGGCCTCCGGGTCAAATTTCACCAGGATCTCTCCTACAATGCCCACCTGGGGCTTGACCATGTCCTCGTGGATGGGCAGAGCGTCAAAATCGTGAATGATCCCTTCTACGTTCTTTTTGAAGCCGCTCATGGAGCAGGCACCCTGCAGGGATTCCATGCACCGGCTCTCCCACTGCCGGTGCAGATCGTCGGCGGACCCGGCGGTCACCTCATAGGGCCGCATGCGGTACAGCACCCGCATAAACACATCCCCGTACATCAACGCCTGCAGGGCCTTGATCACCATAGGAGGCGTAATCCGAAAGCCCTCATTCACCTCCAGCCCCTGCACGCTGATAGACAGAACCGGCACATACTCCAGCCCTGCTTTTCTCAGCGCTCTTCGAATAAAGCCAATGTAGTTGGTGGCCCGGCAGCCCCCACCTGTCTGGGTGATTGCCACCGCTGCTTTGTGCGGGTCATACCGGCCGGAGAGCAGAGCCTCCATAATCTGTCCCACAACCAGAAGAGACGGGTAACAGGCGTCGTTGTTTACATACTTCAGTCCTATATCCACACAGTGCTGCCGGTCGCTGTCCAGCAGTTCCATCTGATAGCCCTCGCTGCGCATGGCCGACTTGAGCAATTTGAAATGAATAGGAGACATTTCCGGACAGAGGATAGCATACCCCTCTGTCCTCATTTTTTTGGTAAACTCCACCCGCTTCGTCGCGGAGGACACCACGCTGCGAAGAGTGTAATTGTTGTCCCGCATGCGCAGGGCGGCGATGAGGGAACGGATCCGGATGCGAACGGCTCCCAGGTTGTTCATCTCATCGATTTTCAGTACGGTATACAGTTTGCCGGAACCGGTGAGAATATCGCTGACCTGATCGGTGGTAATGGCGTCCAGGCCGCAACCGAAGGAATTCAGCTGCACCAGATCTATGTTGTCCCTGCCCTTGACAAATTCCGCCGCCCGGTAAAGGCGGGAGTGGTACATCCACTGGTCCACTGCCAGCAGGGGCCGGTCCGGCTCCGCCAGCTGGGAGACAGAGTCCTCTGTGAGCACGCACAGGCCGTAGGAGGCGATCATCTCCGGGATCCCATGGTTGATCTCCGGATCAATATGATACGGTCTTCCCGCCAGGACAATGCCTCTTTTGCCGGTCTGGGCCATGTAGCGGAGCGTCCGCTCCCCCTCGTGTTCAATATCCCTGCGGACCCGCTCCTGCTCGACCCATGCCTTCTGGCAGGCAC
Source organism: uncultured Oscillospiraceae bacterium (assembly GCA_964523685.1). Taxonomy (GTDB): domain Bacteria; phylum Bacillota; class Clostridia; order Oscillospirales; family Oscillospiraceae; genus CAJOIG01. The sequence goes on from CAZGAM010000006.1 coordinate 7,800, forward strand.
CGGCAATCTCTGCGGTAGAGATGGAAAACACACCGCCCAGCTCCCGGATGAGCTGCGTCGTCAAGGCCCTTTTATCATAAAAGGGCAGGAAGGGATTCATAAAGAGGATGGAGGGATCCGACAGTTCCTCTATATTATTTTTGATATTCTCCGAATAGGAGGTCACAATAGGGCAATTGTAATGGTTATTGGCGCGGGGCGTCTCGTTGCGCTCATAGGGCAGACAGGGATAAAAAATAAACTTGACTCCCTGGCGCAGCAGCCACTGCACGTGGCCGTGGGCCAGTTTGGCGGGGTAGCACTCCGACTCGCTGGGGATGGACTCAATGCCCATCTCGTATATTTTCCGGGAAGAGCGGGGGCTGAGCAGGACACGGAAACCCAATTCTCTGAAAAACACGGCCCAGAAGGGATAGTTTTCATACATATTGAGCACTCGGGGAATGCCGACAGTCCCCCGTGGCGCCTCCTCCGGGGGAAGAGGATCGTAATCGAAAATACGCTTCAGCTTATACTGAAACAGGTTGGGCACATTCTGTTCTGTTTTGCCCTCTCCCAGCCCTTTTTCACACCGGTTGCCGGATATATAGCGCCGCGTACCCCCGTCAAACAGATTGACCGTGAGCATGCAGTGATTGACACACCCCTGGCAGTGGGTCATGCGGGTATCGTACCGCAGAGAGAGAATTTCATCCAAAGAGAGCATGGTGCTCTTCTGCCCGTGCCAGCGCTCCCGGGCAATCAGGGCCGCACCGAAAGCGCCCATAATGCCGGCGATATCCGGCCGTATGGCCTCACAGCCGCTGATCCGCTCAAAACTGCGAAGAACGGCATCGTTGTAAAAAGTGCCTCCCTGAACCACCGTATGTCTTCCCAGATCCTCCGGACCTGCGATTTTCATGACCTTATAAAGAGCGTTTTTGATCACCGAATAGGCAAGCCCCGCGGAGATATCGGATACAGGAGCCCCCTCTTTCTGAGCCTGTTTGACATTGGAGTTCATAAACACGGTACAGCGGGTGCCCAGGTCGATAGGGTTTTTCGCGAACAGCGCTTCTTTCGCAAACTCCGGCGCTGTGTATCCCAGGGAAACGGCAAAAGTCTCTATGAAAGAGCCGCAGCCGGAAGAACAGGCTTCATTGAGCTGCACGCTGTCCACAGCCCGGTCCCGGATCCGAATACACTTCATGTCCTGACCGCCGATATCCAGAATGCAGTCCACGTCCGGCTCGAAGAAGCTGGCGGCGTAATAGTGGGAGATGGTCTCTACCTCTCCCTCGTCCAACATCAGAGCCGCCTTGAGCAGAGACTCTCCGTATCCGGTGGAACAGGAGTAGACAATATGCGCTGTCTCCGGAATTTGCTCTCGGATCTCCCCTATGGCGCGAATCGCGGTGGCGAGAGGGCTGCCGTGGTTGTTGCTGTAAAAACGGTAGAGAAGACTTCCGTCCTCGCCTACCAGCGCCAGTTTGGTGGTAGTCGAACCGGCATCAATGCCCAGAAAGCAGTTCCCCACATACGAGGATAAGTCCCCGGACGGCACTCTGTGCTGTGCGTGGCGCTGCCGAAACGCTTCGTATTCCTCCTCGCTGGCAAAAAGCGGATCCAGTCTTTTGATCTCAAACCGCATGCGGATCTCGCTCTCCAGTTTCCTTTTCAGCGCAGAAAGGGAGACGGAAGGTGCGTCTGGTTCAGCTGTCATCGCCGCACCGGCAGCGGCAAAAAGGTGGCCGTTTTCTGGCGCAATGGTCTGTTCCGGCGTGAGGCGCAGCGTGCGCACAAAAGCATTTTTCAACTCCGGGAGAAAATGCAGGGGTCCTCCCAGAAAAGCCACATGGCCCCGGATAGGCTTGCCGCAGGCCAGGCCGCTGATGGTCTGGTTCACGACCGCCTGAAAAATAGAGGCCGCCAGATCCTCCCGGGTGGCTCCGTCATTGATCAGAGGCTGGATATCACTCTTGGCAAATACACCGCACCGGGCTGCAATGGGATAAATCGCCTTATAGTGGGCCGCGTAGGCATTCAAGCCTGCGGCATCCGTCTGCAGAAGGGAGGCCATCTGGTCAATAAACGACCCAGTACCCCCGGCGCAGATCCCGTTCATTCTCTGATCCACGCCGCCGGTAAAATAAATAATTTTGGCATCTTCCCCGCCCAGTTCAATGGCTACATCGGTCTGCGGCGCTTCTTTTCGAAGGGCTGTAGCTACTGCTACCACTTCCTGGGTAAAGGGAATATCCAAAAGTCCCGCCATGGTCAGGCCGCCGGAACCGGTAATGACAGGGCGGACCTGCAGGTCACCCAGTTCGGAAAGGGCCTTGCCCAACAATCCTGTCAGCGTTTTCTGAATATTGGCATGGTGCCTCTCATAATCTGAGAACAGGATCTCATCATCCTGGCCCAAAACGGCTACTTTGACGGTGGTGGAGCCGATGTCAATGCCAAGTTTATAAGTATTCATGCTTTAAATGTTATTCCTCTGGTTATGCCCAAAAAAGTATTGCCATGGTGCCATTCTCCCGCTTCCTCTATTCCCCATAGAGGTGAGGACTTCCCGCTCAACGATACGAATGGTTAGCTGACCCCCGTGTGTCCCACGGTTTTTACTTGTTCGATATACTGGTTTGTTTATCACGTGCCATGCCAGGCATCCCCACACTGGATAAGTGGGAAATCCTTGCTGCTGTCGAGTGAAAGCGTAACGCACCGGCAGCGCAGGGCTGCACGGATTTCGAACCCTCTTTTTTCAGAATAATAAATGAATGGTTTTCATGTTTTCATAGAAAAACATAAGATGGATAAGTTGAATTATACTGAGTTTAACAGGAAGAAATGAGTCTGCTGCAAGCATCAAAGCGTCTCAAAAATCAACAATCACGCAATGACCATGATTCCCCCTTCCCGCATACTGGATAGAACCCATTTCCTTTATTTTGCGTCTACAGTTTTTGTGCTTACACCAAAATGATCCGCCAGCTCCTTCTGGTTATGTCTGGATTGTCTCGAATCATCTTGTAAATCTGCTCTGCCATCTCATCGCGAGGGACATCGTGGGGCAGGTCCCTCCGGTGCGACCTTTGCCGTTGCCGCCTCTATGAGCCCCAATCGTAATCCAAAAGATGTCGCCCCCGGTGAACTGCGGATCCGAACCTGAATACATTTCAGTCTATTGTAGGTATTATGCATACCGGAGCCGAGTTCATCAGCCAAGCCGATTTCCTGGAAAACTCTGGATGTGGGTGGATTCTTCATCCATGGGACAGATTGGCATTTTCTGTGTAAATCTGATCCTTTTCAACGACCAGTTTCGCAACAAAAGCGTTTGAAAAATCCCGGTGTGACAGCAGGTTGAAATGATCTCGCGAAGGAGATTGTTTCTTGCGCTCACGCTTTGCATGCCGTCCAAATGGAATGGGTCAATGAGGTGTTTCTGCCCGAACGGCATCAGCCCCCATAGCTTTCGATTAGATTCGTGCTCACTACGTCCCGGTCATCATATAGTCAAAAGATCGCATCCGTTGTATGCTGGGCAATACGGACAGAATCGTGCTGTCCTTACCAAAAAGCAGGATCCCGGCATATGTGACTCCTTCCATCTCCTATTGGGCCAGAGTAAGAGAGAGCGGCGGGGACATATTGCTGCCGTTTTTGCTTGTGATGACAAACTGTTTTTTTGATCTTATCGATCTTGTCTTCCCGAACTGCCGCTCCCGTTCCCACACTTTCACCCCGTGTCTGTTGGAAAAAGAGCATACCTTCTTGTAACGCCTGCCATTGCACGATCGCGCTTTGCCGCCCGCAATCAGATTTTGTATTTCAGATTCAGAAGGAATCGTCATAACAGTAGAACCACGTCTTTTCTCTGCGCATTAACTACTTCACGCATACATTCCTGCCTTCAGTCTCACTTTTTGCGGTGTTTTTTAGCACTGGTAAATACGCGATCGTCTACCTCATCCAGTTCCTCCCGGTACTGCTCACGAAGTTTTTCAAGCCGTTCCTGCAGCTCTTCTACCAGAGGAGACGGACTGGTGCGGATCGGCTGGAAAAAATGATATTTTTGCGCATTTTCCTCGTACATTTTTCGGATATGGTCTTTCAGATTCTCATAACGAATGACCACATCGTTCTCTTCCGCGAACTTTTTCAGTTTCGCGGTCAGCTGCAGCGAGTTGGCCAGATCAATGAAAAAGACGCCGTAAAACATGCCGATCACGAAAGAGAACGCCAGGTTCTGCGACAGCCAGCGCAGAGCGCCCAGAATATGCGGGTGAATGGCAAAATAATAGACCGCGCCTAAAACCGCCCAGTAGAGGGAGAATTGCGGACAGATGATCCCCTGGATATTCCCCCAGCGATCGCTGTAATCCCAGAGCCGCACCTTGCCCACCTTGATCATAAGGATCCCGGCGATATATTCGAGCCCCGTCATACAGACAGCCATAAACAGGAAAAGTATGATCTTCTCCCAGAACGGATTTTGAATGATTGTGGTATTCTCCAGACTTGCGATCAGAAACAGAAAGCACAGTCCGGAACCGTACAGTGGCAGATAAGGGCCAGTACAAAAGCCGGGGTTAACCCACTTGCGCTCCGGGTTGGCGGACGATATAAAGCGCCGGTAGAAAACTTCCAGCACCCACCCTGCCACAGAGCCGATAAAAAAGAGAAAGGCCAGCGTGAGAAAAAGGTTCATACACTTCTCCCGAGTTCTTCTTTGTTAGCGGTTTTTCCAATCGAAAAATCAGGGCCGGAGAAGGACAATGCTTGGCCTTGTCAGCCGGCAGATAGAGAGCCGCCGCAGCGCGCGGTGAGTGCCCACCAAAACCTGGCGGGCACTTCCTCCGTCTAACCCTGAAAAGGCAGAAAATCTTACGCTTCTACCCAGTCCTCAAGATCCGCCAGGCAGTCTTTCAAAGCCTGCGGAAGCTTGTCTCCAAACTTGGCATAGTGGGTTTTTATATCCTCCACTTCCCCTTTCCACTGCTTGGGATCAACAGTGAGAAGCTCTTCCAGCGTCTTCCTGGATACTTCCTCCTCCAGACCGGTGAGATCGATATCGTCCGCCTTCGGCAGATAGCCAAGGGGCGTCTCTACCGCCTCTGCCGTGCCGTTGCACCGGCCCAGGATCCACTCCAGGACCCGCAGATTCTCGCCGAATCCAGGCCAGAGGAAATTGCCCTTCTCATCCGTGCGGAACCAGTTCACATTGAAAATCTTGGGAGGATTGGCAATTTTGGCCTCCATATCCAGCCAATGCTGCCAGTAGTCAGCCATATGGTAGCCGCAAAACGGGAGCATCGCCATGGGATCCCGGCGCAGTTCACCGACTTTTCCCTCTGCCGCGGCGGTCTTTTCGGAGCCCATGACAGAACCGGTAAAGACCCCGTGCGCCCAGCTCTTGCTCTGATAGACCAGAGGAACGGTCCTGGCTCTTCGGCCGCCAAAAATAATGGCGGAGATGGGCACGCCCTGCGGATCATCAAACTTGGGGCTCACACAGGGACAATTCTTGGCCGGCGCTGTAAAACGGGAGTTGGGATGGGCGCCCTTTTCGCCGCTGGCCGGATCCCAGGGATTTCCCTTCCAGTCCAGTGCATCGGTTGGCGGGTTCTTATCCATTCCTTCCCACCAGACCGTCCCATCCGGCTTGAGAACCACATTGGTGAAAATCGTATTCTTTTTCGTGCTGGCCAGCGCATTGGGATTGGATTTCATGCTGGTACCCGGTGCGACCCCGAAAAATCCGTTCTCCGGATTCACAGCCCACAGCCTTCCGTCAGGACCCGGTCTGAGCCAGGCGATGTCATCTCCTACCGTCCAGCACTTCCATCCTTTTTCCTGATAGTACTTAGGCGGAATCAGCATGGCCAGATTGGTCTTTCCGCAGGCAGAAGGAAAGGCAGCGCACACGTAGGTGATCTCCCCTTTTGGATTTTCTATGCCAAGGATCAGCATATGCTCCGCCAGCCAGCCCTCATCCCTGCCCAGGCAGGACGCGATGCGCAGAGCAAAGCACTTCTTCCCCTGCAGTGCATTGCCGCCGTACGCAGAGTTCACCGTCATGATGGAATTCTCTTCCGGGAAATGGGCAATATACCGCTTCTCCGGATCCATATCCGCACTGGCGTGGAGCCCTTTAATAAAGTCCGCGCTGTCCCCAAGCGCTTCATATACCTTCTTGCCCATGCGGGTCATAATGGCCATATTCAAAACAACATAAATGCTGTCCGTTAACTCAAAACCATACTTGGCAAAGGGCGAGCCGATCACCGACATGGAATACGGCACAACATACATCTTCCGGCCAATCATACTGCCTTTATAGATCTCATTCAGTTTGGCCTTCATCTCTGCCGGAGCCATCCAGTTGTTGGTGGGTCCCGCATCTTCCTGCTTCTCGCAGCAAATGTAGGTACGGCCCTCCACCCGCGCTACATCGTTCGGATTGCTCCGATGGTAATAACAGCCTGGCAGTTTTTCGCTGTTCAGGGGAATAATGGTTCCCTCCGCCACAGCCTCTTCCCGCAGAGCCTGCAGCTGCTCCTCACTGCCGTCCAGCCAGACGACTTCATCCGGCTGACACAACTGCGCGCAGGACGCTACCCAGTCCAGTACATGTCGGTTTGTTGTCAGTTCCATAGAAAATTCCTCCTAAAAATCGATCTATCACAGGATACAGATGCCAAAAGGCAGGATATCGTTACAGACGCGCTCCCCACTAGGTTCCATCCTTCTCTCCCTTGAACAAGGTATCTGCTACTTGGGCAAATTGTTCCAGCGTCAGGTTCTCGCCCCGTATCTCCGGATCCAGTCCACAGGCCTGCAGCGCTTCACAGGCTCTCTGCTTGCCGCGCAGACCGCTCAGCGCATTGCTCAGCGTCTTTCTTCTCTGGTTAAACGCGGCACGGACCACTGCGAAGAAATTCTCTTCTTCTACGGAAGAAGGGGGAGAATCCCGCATCTCCAGGCGGACTACCGCACTGGACACCTTCGGTCTGGGGATAAAACATTCCGGCGGAACCGTAAAAAGGATTCCGGCGGAACGGGCGTACCACTGGGTAAGGAGGGACAACGATCCATACTCCCTATCGCCTGCGCGGGCACACAGGCGCTGTGCCACTTCCTTCTGTACCATCAGAATCATCTTTTCAAAACAGCGGCTGCGGTACAGTTTTGTGAGGACGGGCGTTGTAATATGGTAAGGCAGATTGGCGCATACCAGGGGGTGAAGGCCAAGAAGTTCCCTTTGCACATCCTGGGCTAACTCTCTGCTCATCACATCTGCAAAGAATACTTCCACATTATCCAGCCCTGCCAGTGTCACCGTAAGCACCGGCCGCAGAGAAAGGTCCACCTCGTAAGCCAGTACCTTTCCCGCCTTTTCCGCTAATTTTTCCGTCAGGCACCCAACACCCGGCCCAATTTCCACCACCCCATCTTCCCGGCTCAGATCTGCCCGGCGTACCATCTCCTCCGGTACCCAGGCCGCGGAGAGAAAGTTCTGGCTTTTGGAGCGGGAAAAATGAAATCCCGTTTGCTCAAGCAGCGCCCGTACCTGATAATAATCACAAAGGTCCATTTTCCATCCAATCTGCCGTGTCATCCCCCGGAAGAAACAGCCCCGGTCTCTTTCACCAAACTGTCATCTATAGGCAGCGGTAAATCCAGGTGCGTCTACACCAGACCGGCCTAAAGAGGTAAAAAGGGTATTGAAAGCACCCATGAGCTACCGCCCCGCACCAAGAATGAGAGCCCTGGGACGGGGCTATTGTCAGAGTAAAACATGATGGGCCCGGCTGGAGGCATACAGGCGACAGACTTGCTCGCATTCATCCCGGCAGGATTTGGTTTGTACACGTGTCACCCTTTCATCCTGGCTACGTGCGCAGAAAACCGGATACAGGGCTCGGCTGGACAGAAAGGGAAATAGGAATGAGGATCAGAGATGATCCCTCTTCCCTGTCCGGATGACACAGGTATGCTTTTTGTAATCGGGATTGTTCTGTTCACCCATGGCGGATTTCCACCAGGAGAATCTCCGGATCGCTTTTCAGCCGGCCGGTATAGCTCCCGTCCTCGATTTGCTGGATGGGTGTGTCTTTCTGTCTCTCCGACTTAAGCTCCAGGAGGATTGCCTGCACCGCCGTCTTTTCCCGTTCTGGTTTCCATACAGCTCCATCGTAAGTATTTCCTCTCTCATGATCGCACAGGCCGGTATTCCGGGCATGGACTGGGCAGCCCATTTTCCCCATCCGACAAAACGAAGACGCAGCCGAGGTTATCATAGTATCGTGCTCCGGCAAAACGCACATCGACAGGAATGCTGAACGTCTTCCGGAAACAAGTCAGCCTTCGATTCGTTCGAGTCATCGGTTCCATACTTCCTCAGTTGTCTTTCTCACTCTATCCAGGTATGCCTGATAGGGAATTGCATAATTCTTCTATTTATTGATTTACATGAAAAACCCACGTTTTAAAAATAGATTTTAATTTTTAGTATATTTTACAAATCCTGGAGAATAAAAAATGGAACAGACCACAGAGAGTATTCGAACTTTTCTTCCTTTGCATTTTGAAATGCAAAATGGATCTGAAAACTTTATTAAAATAATAATTCGATTTTATCACAGAGAAAATACACTGTCAATCCTTTTGTACAGCGGTTGTGTCTGCGCAGGCAAAAAGCTGCTCTCCCGCGAGAAAAACAGGCGGATCCGGGAAAATCCCACAGGTCTTTCGCCCTGGATGCCTCTGAATCCGCCCTTCACCGACTTGTCAGACCTTATGCCAAACTCCGCAGGTTGCGCAATGGAAGATCTCCGAGCCGCACAGCTTACGGCAATCGACACCGATGCGATCCGAGTAGTAGATTTGTGCGGATCTGTATTCTGCCCTGCTTGTCAGGCGCGCGGATCAATACTTCGGTTTCCTTCTTTTTTACTCTGTCATGAGACAGGCCCTATCCATCCCGCAGGACAGGCTGGGAACCGGCACGCTCCACTTCACAGTTCCTGGAAATCCATATCTTCTTCCGTCAGAACAACCGGTTTTTTGCGGTTGATGATATCATAAATGCATGGCACAACAAACAGTGTCATAAGAGTGGCATACAAAAGACCGCCAATACATACCACTGCGACAGGCTGCATGATACTGGTTCCCACATCCTTGCCGATCGCCATGTCAATGAGTCCAAGAATCGTCGTAAGGCTGGTCATAAAAATAGGACGCATGCGGGTCACGCCTGCCTCGATCAAGGCTGCGCGGCGCTTCATACCTTCCGCTCGCAGCTGATTGACATAGTCCACCAACACAATGCCGTTGTTCACAATAATTCCCACCAGCATAACAAAACCAATGAGCGCGACGATGCTGATATCCATATCGAACAGAAGCAGCGCGGCAAAGCCGCCGGTAAAGGCCAGCGGGATGGTAAACATAACAATAAAAGGACTTTTCAGGCTCTGGAACTGGGCAACCATCACAAAGTATACCAGGATCACACCGATGACCAGCATCAGCATCAGATCCTGCACAGACTCCATAACTGTCTCATTTTCGCCGGTAAATTCGTAGCTTACACCATCCGGCAGATCCAGGTTCGCCAGTTCGTCGTCCACAGCGGAAGTCACCAGTGTAATATTGTATCCCTTCTCCAGGGTGGAAGTAACCGACAGATAGTTTTTCTGATCAATTCGGTTAATTGTGGCCAGACTGGTGGTAGGCTCTACCTCAGCCACATCCTTCAGGTGGAACGTATTTCTGTTTCCCTCTGCGTCCGTGGTTTCAAAGGTATGATTCATCAGCTCCTCCATTGTGATGGTGTCTTCTGTCTGCACAACCACATCGGCCGTGACGTTGTCCATTTTCATGGAAAGAGCTGTGGAAGAATTGGTCATATCCTTCGTCAGATCCATATAGATCTGGGCTACTGTAAAGCCCTTGGCCATCGCCTCGTTTTTATCCACCCGGATGTGGTAGGCTGTCTGTGACTGTTCCAGGCCGTTGTCTACAGAGGCAATGCCTTCAACCCGGGTCATGGCATCCCCAATGGCCCTGGCTCCCTCTTGAATAGACTGCAGATCGTCCCCGTAAACATCCACACTGACACCGCTGCCGATGAGAAGATCCATATTCATCATGGCGGAGTCGAAGCTGATCTCACAGGGGAGATCCCAGCAGGACTCCGCGATGCGTTCTCCCGCTTCGGCTCCCGACTGTCCCTCAGGCAGACCTACATAGATCGATACATCGTAACTCTCCTGGGTACTGGTAAGGGAACTGCTGCCCATCATGGCGCCTACATATTCCGCATCCAGATCGGATAGATTATCAATGCGCTCAAGCACCTGGTCAGCCAGCTCTACCGCACGCGGCCGGTCTGTCCCCTCCGGCATAATCACCGAGATATTCACCGTGTTCATATCTATATCCGGCATGAAACTGAATCCCTTCTGCAGACAGGTCCAGCTGGTGAAAACCAGCAGAAGGATGGATGCGGTCAGGACGACCCACTTATGGCGCAGGTTCCATCTGGCGAGAACCCGGTAGGTGCGGTAAATGAATCCCTCTCGCTTCTCCTTCTTTTGTTTTTTTGTTTTGAGCATCCCCTTGGCCATGGCAGGTACAAGAGTCAGGGCAATTACCAGACTTGCCAAAAGGGCATAACTCATGGTAATCGCGAGATCCGTGAACAGCTGCCTGGTAATGCCCTGGACGAAAACGATGGGCAGGAATACGCAAACCGTGGTCAGCGTAGAGGAGGTTACCGAACCGGCTACCTGTTTCGCCCCCGTCACGGCCGCCTGCACCGGCGTAGCTCCCTTTCCTCTCAGACGGTAGATATTTTCGATCACCACGATCGAATTATCCACCAGCATGCC
>CAZGAM010000006.1:18695-22072 GCA_964523685.1 uncultured Oscillospiraceae bacterium
AGACATGGTGATCATATTCAGGGTAACTCCGGAGAAATACATGAGTACAAAGGCAAAAATCACGCTGACCGGGATCGAGACCAGCGTAATAAAAGTAGGCCGCAAATCCCGCAGGAACAGGAAGAGCACCAAAACAGCAAACACAGCCCCTGTCAGCAGGCTGTTCACGATCGAGTCGATAATCAGGTGAATATAGTCCCCCTGATCCATGAGGAATATAAAGTCCAGACCCGGATACTGCTCCTGCAGCTGCGCGAATTTCGCCTTCAGCCCGTCTCCTACTTCTGCCGTGGCTGCATTCGACTGCTTGTCAAAGGAGAGCATGACGCTGTTTTCCCCATTTAATTTGGCATAGACAGAATCGGAGTTGTCCGTAATGAACACCTCTGCCACGTCTGCCAATGTGACAGGGCCGATCGCATCTTCCCCGGTATCAAACAAAAGCAGATTTTTCAGTTCCTCTTCATCGGCGATCTCATCGCCCACCGAGACCATGTAGTTGACGCCATCTTCCGCCACGTAGCCTGCAGGCATGGAAAAATTCTGGGCACTGAGGATCTGTGTAATATTCTCCAGGGTAATGGTACCGGAGAGATCTGCCTGGGAGAGCGCTTCCGAGCGGGAGTCCTCCAACTGATCCAATCCGGACTCGATCTGATCCATCGCTGCCTGGAGCGCAGCAGAATTGGTGTTGATCTCCGATGCGGCATTGGCCAGTTCCAGGATCCCCTGGGACTGACCCTGGCTGATGGCACCCATGGCCTGGCTTAACTGACCCTGTCCGCTGTTGATCTCCTCCAGGTACGTATTCATCTGACGGAGGGCCTCATCCACCTGCTGCACATTGTTCTGCAGTTCCGTCAGTTTGGCCTGCAGTCCGGCATGTCCTTCAATTCCCTGGGCACTCATCGCTTCATCCAGCGCATCCAGGGATCCCTGAATCAGCTGAAGCTGCACATCCAGCTCCGCTCTCTGAGCCTGGTTCGCTTCCAGTTCCGCCTGCAAAGCGGTAATCTGCCCTTGTGCCGCCAGAATCTGACTTTCCACCTCCGCCAGCTGGACCTGCAGCTGGGCCAGTTGATCGACTCCCTGCCCTGGATCCGTTCCCCCTCCCGAACCGGGATCGGCTGCTCCTGCCAGACCGGGTTCCGTCCCTTCTGCCAGACCGGGATCGGCTCCCTGATCCGGGGCCGGAGCTGCGCTGGACTCTGGAGCAGGAGCCGCTCCGGCCTGAGTAAGCTGGTCAATCGCAGCCTGCAGCTGGGCCTTTGTTGCATTCAGAGCCTCTATCTGCTGATTCAGGGCAGCAATCTGACTGGTAATTTCCGCCGCTCTCTGGTCTAACCCGGCAATTTCCTCCTGCAGCTGCTGTGCCTGCGTCTCTGCCTGCACATATCCCGCATCCGCCTGCTGCAGCAGCTCTATGGCAGATGTCAGCGCTTCCCGACTGCTCTCAAGCTCGCTGATCTGCTGCTGCAGCTGCAGCTTTCCTTCTAGTAACTGGCTCTGCTGGCCGGAAAGAGCCGCCTGGGCGGAGGCTGTCTGTCCAATAAGAGCTTCTTTGCCGCTGTCCAGCTCCTCCTGGGCACTGTCCAATTCTTCCTGCGCGTCATCCAGATCTGCTTTCTGCTCTTCCAGATCTTCCTGCGCATCGTCCATCTGCTGATTCACTGCCTGTTCCATTCGGCGGTTGACATCGTCAATCTTCTCCTGGCTGATGATGACATTCAACTGCCGGTAGATCGATCCGCTGGTGGTTACCCGGGCTACCCCGGTCACGCCCTCCAGTTTCGGCACGATGGTGTCGTCAATAAAGTCAGACAGTTCCGTAATGTCCATATCCTCTTTTGATACCGCTGCGATCGCCACAGGGAGCACGGAAGGGTTAATTTTCAGCACATAGGGAGTGCCTATGCTGTCGTCCCAAGTACCCTGAAGTGCGCTGATACTTTGCTGAATATCCACGCCAATGGTATCCATGTTCACAGAAGTATCAAACTCCAGCATAACCAGAGAGTAATTCTCACTGGAGGAGGAAGTGACCTCCTTAATATGTTCCAGCGTTGCCATTGACTGCTCAAGAGGTCTGGTAATCTCTTCCTCCACAATTTCCGGGCTCTGACCGGGATACGTAGTCATGATTACCACATAGGGAAAGTCCATATTGGGCAGCAGATCCGGTGTCATGCGGGTTAACGCCACAATTCCCAGAATGATAATAGCAATGACGGCCACAAAAATAGTCAAAGGCTTGCGAACGCTGAATTTTGACATATTGGATCATACCTCTAAAAATATTCTGCCTTCCTACCGTTCCCGATAGAAAAAATAGTAAAGAAAGGAAAAGCACAGACTGCGCGGTTATCCCCCGCAGTTGGATTGCAAACAACGCTATCAGATCGTTTCGAATACACAAGCACAGGAAACCGTATCGGAACCCGGCATTTCTGTATGGCATTGGGCATTTGGTTTACTCACTCGGACGAGAAACCCACACAGGTTGGACACAACAGGGACAAAACCAACATAAATCAAAGTAAAATAGGAACAAAGAGAAGATCGCGCTATTTTACTATCTCCCAGAAACCTCCTTTTGCGGAACCGTGATGTACCAGAATCCCCTCTTTCCGAAGCTGGCGTATATATCGTTCCACGGTGCGCTGACTTACATGCAATGTATGGCCAATTCCTGCTGCAGAGATCTCCTTGTTCTCTTCCAGGATCGCTAATATTCTTTCAGAAAGAAGATGAAACCTGCTCTCCTCGACATCGTGCTCATTTTCTCCGACATCGGCCCCGTTTTCTCCGACATCGGCCCCATTTTCTCCGACATCGACCCCGTTTTCTCCGACATCGACCTCATTTTCTCCGACACCATGTGGCTTTTCTCCGACAATGTGCACTTTTTCTCCGACGTCAGTCCTGTTTTCCAAGCTGTCAAACTTCCTGTAAAGATTCACCTTGAAGGCACTGGGCATCTCTACAAATTCTACATCCGGCAGCCCATAATTCCTGGCAGACTTCTGTATTCTACCTAATCCAGTGCCCCATCCCTCCATAAATCGCATCTGGTTCAATGTATTCGCGATCGCTCGATTTCTGATTCTAGAATGACCCTGCATGGCCTCCTCGATGGACAAACCATTATATAATCCACCAGGCGACAAAACTTCAAGTCGATCATCATAGATCGATACCTGCACGCATGATTCTTCCCGATAATCACGATGGCAGATGGCATTGACAATCATTTCCCGGATCGCTTCCAGAGGCAGCTCGAATGCCTCTTCCCGGGTTGCTCCCTCAATTTTTACACCAAGTCTTATATTGCGCAATACGAAATCTATTGCTTCCTCAATTTGTTTGTACAGCGGTCC
>CAZGAM010000006.1:22082-26871 GCA_964523685.1 uncultured Oscillospiraceae bacterium
TCGGCGCTCTTCACAGCCAGAGGCGATAGAAACGCATATTCTCGCTTTTCCAAGAAAATACTTCGGTCTTTTCCCTTGAAAACGGCACACTGTATTTTAGAAAAGGGAAAATAATCAGAAGTCAGAAGCACAAAGGCGTTTGAAGCCAGAAGTTCCTTACCGTTTCTGATCAAAAGATTCCAATTCTCGAGATTCACTTTTGTAACATCCGGCTGCGCATGCGAATGCAATCCGGAAGTTTCCTCTTGCCTTTTTAAAGTCACAGTCCTGCATAATTGATCTATGGCCTCTTCCGTCACTTTGTATCCAACACAGGCAAGCTCATCCCAGGAAACTCTTGCTCCCTCCATTTCAAGATCCATTATTTTTTCGGGGCTGGCATGACGGGATGTACCGCCCACTCGAATATAGGTTCCCTTTTCTTTGCCTAGGGATTTCAGATAATAGGGTCTGTGAGGTTGTGCTTCCACCGTCACAAGGATTACTGTTTTCCCATCCAGTGTATATGGTTCTATAACAGGAACAATCTGAGGCATACAGCTGTCCGAAATGGCATTCGATAGGCTGTCCATGGTCTGAAAAAGAGTATTTCTGTCTATTCCAACTACTTTCCCTGTTTGGTCCTCGACCCCAAATATCAATTTCCCGCCCTGGGAATTCGCAAAAGCGATTACTGTTTTCGTATACTTTTCGGAATTTTCCGGCAAAAACTCTTTGAACTCTACATGTTGGGACTCACCGTCCTTGATTGAACCCATTGCCGAACCATCTCCCCCTGTCTGTTCAGATGCTGCTTCCCTTTTTCCTGGAAATCTCTGCTTATTCTACTGCGAATGACAATTTCCCGCAAGAGGTTCGGGTATCCGGTCCTTCTATTTCCCAGTCATCAAGCAGCGATCTGGATCCCGCCGCGCCGGCTACTCCCAGGCAGATTGCGGTGACTCTCTCAAGAAAAATAAAAGCCTGAAGCTTCACTGCAGCATTTTTTTCACGATGCTGTTCAGTTCTCCCGGTCTATAATATCCATGGTCCAACGGCATATCGGTTAATTTGACAAGAGCCGCCAGGGCACTGCTCCCGGTATAGAGGGCTTTATACTCCACATCATGAATATTCGCCACGTTCATTCTCCTTATGGTCGTAAGAAGGTCGTTTTCCGGCACCGCCAGTCCCATGTCCTCCAGCCTGGCCTCCAAAAGCCGAAAGACAAGAAGAGCCGTAAAGGAAATCAAAAAATGTGCCCGAAGACACTTTGGAAGACTTTGATATCCTGTGCTTTCGCTGGGCATTAGAAAAGTCTCTTCCCTGTATCGGCGGCAGTAGATGGAAAGAATCTCCTTCGCGTCTTTCTCCATGTTTGTAGCAAGTGCATAGTAGCCGTCGTATCTCTCTTCCTCCTCTATCTGCCTGCTGTCAAGACAATATTCCATGATGGCTTCCTCCCCGGGGGAGGTCTTCACGGTGCCCTTCAGAAACCGGCACCCCTGAAGAAAGTCTTCTTCCTTTGCGACAGTCTCTTTTTTCTCCAGCCATTTTCGGATACATTGGATCTGCCTTTCACGGGTTGCTTTCTGTATATCCCGCAGTTTGGGGGAAAAGATTACAAGGATTCTCTGTCTGAAAATGCCTGCCCTTCTGTTCCCCCTCTGTCCGTCCTGCAGCATCTCGTCGCGGCAGAGGCCAAGATCTTCCCCATGATCTGCCGGAATAATTTTACAGGCAATTTCTTCCCGCGTATCTTCCCCGGTACAGGGGAATCTTTTCATCTTCTCCAGGGAGACCGGCGCATTATCTGAGAGCCGCCGGTAACCGTCATCCCGAAAGATCTCCTTTTTCAGGTTCTCTTCCAGATCCTGCATCGACTGCGCCACAATAAAAGCTCTTCCGTCCATACTGTTGAAACGCCGCAGTTCATAGGAATTTCCTCCTATTCCGGAACAAAAGATGAACTGGGAAGCGGAGGTCATCTCCATAGCCTCTTTTTCCAGGGACAGCGCTATATTTTTCTCTCCGTCATCACTGGAAGGCAGGGACATGGTAATGGGAATTCCCCTTTTGTCCGCCACCAGACAGACCGTAGCCACAAGAGCCGGTGGTCCCGTCTGCCAGGCACCAGCCACCTCCCGGGGCAGCGTTTGCTCCATGGAATCTGCATTCGACTGCTTCCCAAATGCGAAATCTGTACATCCGCAGTATAAGACAGAAAAGTCCCGCTCTACCATACGACAGCTTTTTTTGTTCAACCAGGCAAGATAATCTGGCACATGTTCCTCCATTAGATCCATAAAACCCAGGATGCTCTGCCCTTCCAATTCCGGCTGCTCAAAGTAGCCGTTACGGCTTTTGAAACTGGAATTGCCCCATTGGGGATCTAATATTCTTGTATAGGTCAGGAAACGGTTGATGGTGTAACAGTCTGAAATCGTCCGGCAATCATGGTTTATTTTTTCAAAGAATTTTTTGAGCTGAAGCCTCTTCATGGTCTCCTGGAGGACAAAATAGCCAACGTTGAGCCAGGTAGGGCTGGAACTTTCCCCCTGTCCGCCGTCCGGTACCTCTTCCCGAAAATCTGTGGACAGTACAATCTCCGTCTTCCCGGAGCGGTTTTCTTCGTTCCACTTTTGGATTTGCTCTCGCACATAAGCCTCCGGATCATCTGTGATTTGAAGCAGCTGCGATCGCTTTCCAAAATTGATCACATTTTTGGTTGTGACTTTCTTCCCGTTTCGGTAGCCCTGCTGTCCGAAATAGGTAGGATCTTTTGATTTTCTGTCATAGTACAACTTCATGGCCATCACTCCTCCTGTATTTTATCATACTCATACAACATTTACAACATTTTTTCACAAAGCAATTTGATGGCCAGACAGCAGAAAGACGAAGATCGGTCAGAGGCCTGGTCCCAGGCGGCTCCAGCCGGTGCTGACAGGTTACCCGGGCCGGCGCAGAACTGCTCTCCCGGCTGTTCTCCTCTGCCTTCACGGACCTTTTCTGTGATATGTACCATGTTTTGCACAAATGATTCTTTCTAAATCATACAGGTTGTCCAAAACTGCACAAAAACCAGACAACTTTTTAGCTTTTCGCCGAAATCTTATTGCATTGTGTTCCGGTACGTGGTATTATAGCAAAAGAGACAAACTGAAGGTGTCTTCCAGCAAAGTCGCTGTTCAATTTTACCAAAATAACTAAAGGAGAAAGTGCCATGAAAAAACATTCCCTGCATAAATACCTGTGCCTGGCCCTGGTCATGGTGATGGTACTGGCCATGGGAGCCACAGCTTTTGCCGATGGGGAGACCTGGACGGTTACCTGCCCCTGGGCTCCGGACGGCGTAGCTTCCCTAGTGAGCCAGAAGGCCGCTTCCCTCAGCACGGAGTATTCCGACAACATTACCCTGGTAGCGGAGGCTATTAAGGGTGATGCTGCCACCGTCAACACCTGGGTGCTGGACAACGAAGCCGGCGATACCGGTCTGGTGTTCGTAGGCGAGGGCCTTTTGAGCATTACCGCCACCATGGATCCTGCCAAGATGCAATTTGACTATGAAGATTTCACCTTTGTGGAGAACCTGTACTCCTCGGTATTCGTGTTATCCGCAGATGCCGAGCTGGGAATCAACAACATTGAGGACCTGCAGGCCTATGTGGCGGATGCGGAAGAGATCACCGTAGCCACCAACGGCGCCACCGGGTCCGAGGCCTTCCTGGCTGCGGCTCTGTTCGGCTCCATGGAAGCGGGCGACGCGCTGAAGCTGGTTCCCTATCAGTCTGCCGCAGAGGCTGCCCAGGCTGTATCCAGGGGTGAAACCGACTTTGCCGTAAGCCACCAGTCGCAGATTCTGGAAGCCTACAACCAGGGCGGTGTGACCGTCGTATGCGCCTTTGACGAGGGCGCCATTGAAAACGGTCCGTTTGCCGGCGTAGAGGGCGTAGGGGAGTATGGCTATCCCTACTTCCGCAACCGCTGCTTCATTATGGCCCCTGCCGGCACCGATGAGGCAAAAGTCGCGGAACTGAAACAGCTGTATGACGACATTCTGGCGGATGAGGAAGTCGTAGAGTGGCTGCACGACACCATGCTTCTGGAAGTGGACACCATGGATGTGGAGGCGGTCGAGGAACACATTGCCAGCGTGAAGGGAATTGTAGAGGAGTACCTCGACATCGTTCAGCCGGCGTAAGGCATCACCTGACCCGGGGCTGAGTCCCATTCAATGATCTGAAATCGCAAAGGGGAATGGGCCTGGCTGCCTGTTCCCCTTTTTTCCTGGAAAGGAGAGTTTTTCCTGTGAAAGACAAATTCGAAAAATGGAGTGCCATTCTGGGACAGAAGCAGATTCGCATTCCGGTGGACCTGACGGTAGGCATCCTCTTTTTTGTGTTCGCCGCTGTGGTCCTGCTCATCATGCCCCAGCAGGTAGCCGTCTCCGAGCGGGACGTTGTAAACGGAAGGGCGTTTCCCCGTCTGCTGATGATCCTCATGATGGTCTGCTGTGCCCTGCTGATCGGCAAGGAGGTTGTCAAAATCATCAAAAAACAGCCTCTGGAATATAAGACCATCAACCTGCTGGTGGAAATCAAAGCCCTGGTCATCCTGGCCATTTTGCTCGTATCCTATCTGCTTGCCAAGTGGGCAGATCTGTTCGTGGTGGGGGCCGTGTTCTGTGCCGTGGCCTTTCTGGTCTACTTCCGGTGCAAAAAGCCTCTGTATTATGTCATTACTGTGGGGCTCGCGGTGGGAATCTGGGCGGTGTTCCGCTTCCTGCTGAACGTACGGTTTTAGGAGG
>CAZGAM010000007.1:0-16684 GCA_964523685.1 uncultured Oscillospiraceae bacterium
CTATGCCCTGGGGGCGGCTCTGGGACTGGCGCAGCAGCACTGCGTGATTGCCAGCGCTCTGGGTGTGGCCCTGGGGGCAGCCCTGAGCACCGCCCTGGGCAAGCGGTATAAAAAAATCGACTACACAATCACCGCCTACAAGCGCTGATGTTCGGTTATGTGCGCCCTGTACGGGGGGAGATGAAGGTCAGCGACCTGGAGCAGTACCAGAGTGTATACTGCGGGTTGTGCCGGACGCTGGCCAGGCGGTACGGCTTGGCGGCCCGGTTCCTGGTCAACTATGACTGCACCTTTCTGGCTATGCTCCTGGCCCGACCCGGCCAGAGCGTCTGTGTCCGCCGGCGGTGCCCCGTGCACCCGCTGGGGGGCCGAATGTGTCTGGAGCATTGCGCCAGCCTGGATACGGCGGCGGATATCGCGGTGATTTTGGGCTGGTGGGCCCTGGCGGATCGGGCCAGGGACGCCTCGTTTTTCCCCTCCCTCCCGTACCGGGCGGCCTGCCTGGTTCTGAAAAGGGCCTACCGGAAGGCGTCCGAGCGGCAGAGTGACTTCGCCAGGCTGGCGGAGGGGAAACTGCGGGAGCTGGGGGCCCTGGAGCAGAAGCAGTGCGCCAGTGTGGATCAGGCGGCAGATCCCTTCGCCGTGATTGTCCAGGCCGCCGGCAGATCGACGGATCCGGTCCGGGAGCGGATCCTTCGGGAGCTTCTGTACCATCTGGGCCGGATCGTGTACATCCTGGACGCGGCGGACGATCTCCAGGAGGACTGCCGGACCGGGGCTTATAACCCTCTGCGCTTCCGTTTTGCCCTGGAGCGGGACCGCCTTTCTCCCCAGCAGGAGCAGACTATTCGGAACAGTCTGCAGCTGTCCCACAATGCCCTGGCAGGTGCCTACGCTCTGCTGGATCCGGGTCCCTTCGCCCGGACCGTGGAAAATATTCTCTATCTGGGACTGCCGGCTGTAACGCAGGCGGTTTTTTCCGGCAGCTGGAAGCGGGTCCGGGGTGGAAAAGACAAGTTTTGAAAGGAGACAGGCGAGGGACCTGGCTGCTGCCGCGTTCTCTCGTTTACAGCTCTTATGAATGATCCATACAGCGTGTTGGGTGTTTCCCCCTCTGCCAGCGACGAGGAGATCAAACGGGCCTACCGGGACCTGGCACGCAAGTATCATCCGGACAACTACCATGATAATCCCCTGGCGGATCTGGCCTCGGAGAAGATGAAGGAGATCAACGAGGCGTACGACGCCATCACCCGCAGCCGGGAGGGCGGCGGCTCCGCCGGGCGGAGCGGCTATGCCGGTTCCAGCAGCTACGGGGGCAGCGCCTACCAGTACCAGAGCCGGCAGCAGAACCAGAACGCCCAGTATGTGCGTGTGCGCAATCTGATCAACAGCAACAATCTCAACCAGGCGGAGAGTATCCTCCACTCCCTCAGCCAGCATGACGCGGAGTGGTTCTACCTGATGGGATGCGTGTACTGGCACCGGGGATGGATGGATCAGGCATCGCAGTATTACCATACAGCGGCCCATATGGATCCCGGAAACGTGGAGTACCGCAATGCGGTGCAGTATATGAACAGCGGCGGATCCCAGTACCGGCCCGCCGGCGGACCCAATGTCAATATGAACAGCAATACCAGCAGCAGCGGGGGCTGCTCGGCCTGCAGTGTGTGCCAGAACCTGATCTGCGCGGACTGCTGCTGTGAGATGTTCGGCGGGAACCTGATTCCCTGTGTGGGCTGCCGATGAGAATCCGACCGAAACGTCTGGCCCGTCTGGCCCTGATCACCGCGCTGGGCGTGGTGCTTCTGTTTTTGGCTTCCACGCTGCCCACGGGCCGGCTGGCGATGGTGGCCCTGTCCAGCCTCCCGGTGTGCGTGTGTCTCATGATGTATGGGCTGAAGTGGGCTCTGGCGGTGTTTTTGCTCACCTGCATCCTGGCTCTGGTGCTCTTTCCCAGCGGACCTGTCATCCTGTACGCGGCTTTTTTTGGCTACTACCCCATTGTCAAAAGTGCCTTTGAGAAGATTCACACCCTTTGGAAAGTGTGGGTGTGCAAATTCGGCCTGTACACCCTGGTCTTCGTCCTCTACTGGCTGCTGGCCCGCACCCTGTTCCCCATCACAGACGGGCAGCTGTCCTGGTACATTCTGTATCCTGCCGGGGCGGTGGTATTTGCTCTTTTCGATCAGGCATACTCCCTGCTGATCCACTTCTATCTGGTAAAAATTGCGAGGTACTTCCATGATTAAGAGTATGACCGGTTATGGCGGCTGCCTTGCCGAGGTGGAGGCGGTCAAGGTCAGCGCGGAGATCAAAAGCGTCAATAACCGGTTTTTGGATATTTCGGTGCACCTGCCGCGAAGCTGCCTGTTCGCGGAAGAGCCGGTGCGTGCCGCGGTGGCGGAGCACATGACCCGGGGGAAGGCAGATGTGTTTTTCACCGTGGACACCTCTCAGGCGGAGCAGCATGTCATACGTGTCAATGAAAACCTGGCCCGGGGTTACTGGCAGGCAGTGCAGGATACAGCCAGCCGGTTCGGTCTGCCGGGGGAGATGCGGGCGATGGATCTGGTCCGCTTTCCCGATGTGCTCAGCCTGCAGAGCGAGGCCCTGGACCGGGATCTGCTGACCCGTGTCATCCTCCAGGCCCTGGCTGGCGCCCTGGAGGATTTTGACGCCATGCGTCTGCGGGAGGGAGAAAAGCTCCGGGAGAACCTGGAACAGAAACTCCTGTCGCTGGAAAGCCTGCTGGCTCGGGTGGAGGAGCGGTCCCCCCAGACTGTGGCGGAGTACCGGGAGAAGCTTCTGATCCGCCTGCAGGAGGTGCTGAAGGACGCGGCGCTCGACGAGAACCGGATCCTGCAGGAGGCGGCACTGTTTGCCGACAAAGTGGCGGTCGATGAGGAGATGGTCCGTCTGCGCAGCCATATCTCCCAGTTCCGCCGCCTTCTGGCCAACGGCTCGCCCGCCGGGCGGACGCTGGACTTTCTGGTCCAGGAGATGAACCGGGAGGTCAATACCACCGGATCCAAATGCGTGGACAGCGAGATCGCCTCTGTGGTCATAGACATGAAAGCGGAGCTGGAAAAAATCCGCGAGCAGATTCAGAATCTGGAGTGAGACCATGGAGCTTGTCAGTATAGGATTCGGCAGTTTTATCTCCTCCGCCAAGCTGGTCGCAGCGGTTCCCCCCGACTCCAGTCCCATCCGGCGGGTGGTATCCCAGGCCCGGGAGGGCGGCCGTCTCATAGACGCCACCTATGGCCGGAAGACGGAGAGCGTCTTGATTATGGACAGCGGGCACATCATTCTCTGCCCCCTCTCCGGGGAGAAGATGGCCGAGCAGACGGCGCAGCAGAAAGGAGAGAAAGATGGCTGAAACGGGTCTTCTTATGGTTCTCTCCGGGCCCTCCGGCGCGGGGAAGAGCACGGTCGTATCGGCTCTGATGAGACGGAGAAAGGATGTGCGTTTTTCCGTCTCTGCTACCACAAGAGCTCCCCGGCCGGGAGAGCGGGACGGGGTGGATTACTATTTTCTCTCCCGGGAGGCGTTTGACCGCCTGACGGACCAGGATGCCTTTCTGGAGCAGGCGGAATATGTGGGCAACCGCTATGGCACGCCGGCGGAGCCGGTGGACCGGCTTTTGAGCGAAGGGTGGAACGTCCTGCTGGATATTGAAGTACAGGGCGCCTCCCAGGTGCTGCGCAAGCGGCCGGAGGCGGTGAGTGTGTTTCTGGCCCCGCCCAGCCTGGAAGAGCTGGAGCGCCGGCTCCGAGGCAGGGCCACCGATGGGGAAGAGGCAATTGCCCGGCGGCTGGAGACGGCCCGGAAAGAGTGGTCTCTGGCAGATCGGTACACCTATTATGTAATCAACGACAGAGCGGAGGACGCCGCCGGACGGCTGGATGCCATCTTCACGGCGGAGCGCTGCCGCCGCAGCCGCTGGCTGGAACATGGAAAGGAGATACAATCATTATGATGCTCTATCCTCCCGTGGCGGATCTGGTAGACAAGGTGGGCAACCGCTACGTCCTGGTCAATCTGGTGGCCAAACGGGCGCGGGAACTGGCCGCGGAGACGGATTCGCTCGGGGACACCACCGGGAAGAAACCCGTAACAATGGCGATTGATGAGGTATATAGCGGGAAACTCGTCCCGAACGAGGAGAAAGACTAACCGGAGGAGGGAAAACTTGGAGGGAACGCAGAGGGAGAACACCGCCCGCATTGCCGTATCGGATATCACCTTTTGGGTGGACCGTCCCTACACCTATGCCATTCCTCCCCGGCTGGCAGGCCAGGTACAGCCCGGCGTGCGGGTCGCAGTTCCCTTTGGGGGCAGCAGGCCGAAAGTGGGGCTGGTGCTGGCCATGGGGGGCGAGACGGAGAAGAAACTCCGGGAGATCATGGAGGTACTGGACCAGGAGCCGCTGCTCAGCCCGGACCAGCTGAAGCTGGCCCTGTGGATCCGGGAGCGGTTTTTCTGTCCTGTCATGGATGTGGTGCAGGCCATGCTGCCCAAAGGTCTGTGGTACCACGTCTGGCCCGTCTATCTGCTGCCGGAGGGACTGGAACAGGACCAGGCCCGGCAGCGGGCGGAGGGATCTGCGGAAAATCTGGTGCTGGACACCGTCTTCGGCCATGGGGGCCGGTGTGAACTGGAGGAAATAGAATCCGTATTCGGTTCCCGAAACCCGGGTCCGGCGCTGGCCTCTCTGGTTCGAAAGGGCGTTCTCCTTACCGCCGCCGGCGCGGAGCGCCGGGTGGGGGAGCGGACCCTGCTCCAGGCAGAACTGGCGGTGAGCCCCCAGCAGGCCCGGGAGGCGGCCGAGCGCAGCAGCCGGGCCGTCCGGCAGGGCGCCATTTTGCGGCTGCTGGCGGATCTGGAGTGCGCCAGCGTGGCGGATCTCTGCTATTTTACCGGCGCCGGCCGGGACGCGGTAAAAAGACTGGCGGACAAGGGTCTGGTTCGTCTGGTCAGGCGGCGGGTGTACCGAAGACCACAGGCTGCCGGGTTCGGCGGGGGAGAAGAGCCCCTGCCGGTACTGAACGAAGAGCAGCAGAGGGCTCTGGAGGGACTGCTGGCCCTGGCCGACGGCAAAAGTCCCCGGGCGGCGCTGCTGTTCGGCGTCACCGGCAGCGGCAAGACCACCGTCTATATCCACCTCATCCACGCCCTGGTGCGCCAGGGCCGGACAGCCATCCTGCTGGTGCCGGAAATTGCCCTGACGCCCCAGATGCTGCAGACCTTTTCCACCTATTTCGGGGACGGCATTGCCGTGCTCCATTCGGCCCTCTCCATGGGGGAGCGGTACGATGAGTACCAGCGGATCCGCCAGGGACAGGCCCGGGTGGTCATCGGCACCCGCAGTGCCATCTTTGCCCCGCTGTCCCAACTCGGTGTGATCATCCTGGATGAGGAGCAGGAGTATACCTATAAATCCGACCGGTCTCCCCGCTACCACGCCCGGGACGTGGCCAAGTACCTGTGCGTGCAGAACCGAGCGCTGCTGCTGCTGGGCAGCGCCACACCGGATGTGGCCAGCCGCTATGCCGCGGACCAGGGGCGGTACGCCTACTTCACCCTGCTCCATCGGTATAATGCCCTGCAGATGCCCCGGGTGCAGATCGTGGATATGAAGGAGCAGCTCCGATCCGGGAACCAGACCACCATCTCGACAGTTCTCCGGGGAGAACTGGAAGACAATCTGCGCCGGGGGGACCAGTCCATCCTCTTCCTCAACCGGCGGGGCGCCAGCAAGCTGGTCACCTGTCTGTCCTGCGGCTATACCTATCAGTGCCCCAACTGCTCTGCCAATCTCACCTACCACAGTGTGGGCAACCGGCTGATGTGCCATTACTGCGGCTACACCCGGCGGGTGGATTCGGCCTGCCCCCGGTGCGGGGGAAAACTGGCCTATACCGGAGCGGGCACGCAAAAAGTGGTGGAGGAGCTGGAGCAGCTGTTTCCCGGCACGGGGATCCTGCGCATGGACTCCGACTCAGTCGCCCCGGTAGGCAGCCATCGGACGATGTTTGAGCAGTTTCGAACCCAGCGGATTCCCATTCTGGTGGGAACGCAGATGGTGACCAAGGGCCTGAATTTCGAAAATGTGACCCTGGTAGGGGTCCTGAACGCCGATATGAGCCTGTACGCACCCGACTACCGGGCCGGCGAGAGGACCTTCTCCCTGATCACCCAGGTGATTGGCCGGAGCGGCCGGTTCGAAAAACCGGGCCGGGCGGTGATCCAGACCTTTACTCCGGAGAACCAGATTATTGTCCAGGCGGCCCGGCAGGATTATGAGAGTTTTTACCAGGGGGAGACGGCACTGCGCAAGCTCACCGGAACCCCGCCCTATACGGAGATGTTTGTTCTCACTGCCGCGGGAAAAGACCAGGGGGCGGTTGTCTCCTGCTGTGAGGATCTGTGCCGGAATATGAGACAGCTGACCGCGCAGCAGGACCAGACCCGGGTGCTGGGTCCCGCGCCGCTGCCCATCGCCCGGGTCAGCGGGGTGTGGCGCTACCGGGTTACGGTGAGCGGGCCGGATTATAAGCAGCTGCACCAGGCGGTCACCCGGATCCTGCTGTACGCCAATGGAAAATACCGGGGTGTATCCATCTATGCGGATTACGACCCCATCGACTGAAAGGGACGAGTTATGGCATTGCGGACCATCGTAAGTTTGAAAGACAGCATTCTCACCAAGCGCTGCCGGCCGGTGACGGATTTTAATGACCGGCTGCGGATCCTGCTTGGAGATATGGCAGAGACCATGATGGAGGAGGGCGGCGTAGGTCTGTCCGCCTGCCAGGTGGGGATTCTGCGCCGGATAGCCGTTGTGCTGGACACGGAAGTGGAGGAGGACGATCCCGGCCGGTTTCTGGAGCTGGTGAATCCGGTGATCCTGCATACCGCTGGAGAGCAGACGGGTCTGGAGGGCTGTCTTTCTTACCCCGGCAAGTTCGGCATCGTCACACGGCCCATGGAGGTGACGGTCCGGGCCCAGGACCGGTACGGCGCCTGGTTTGAGCGGACGGCCACCGGTCTGACAGCCAGAGCCTTCTGTCATGAGCTGGATCACCTGGACGGCATACTCTTTTTACAGTACTGTGACCATATCCTCACCAATGAGGAGCTGGATCAGTACCTGAAGAACCAGGAAAATCAGGAGAACCAGGAAAATCAGGAGGATGCACCGTGAGAGCGGTCTTTCTTGGCACCCCTGATTTTGCCGCCTGCTCCCTGCGTCGAATGCTCTCCGGGGGCATCGAGGTGGCCGGCGTTTTCTGCCAGCCGGACCGGCCCCAGGGCCGGGGCCACAAGCGGATTCCCCCGGCGGTAAAAACCGCGGCGCTGGAGGCGGGGCTGCCCCTCTGGCAGCCGGAAAAGCTCCGGGACGGGTCCGCGCTGGCGGTTCTGTCCTCCCTGAAGCCGGATGTGCTGGTGGTGGTGGCCTACGGGCGCATACTCCCCGATGACATGCTGGCCCTGCCGCCCCTGGGCTGTATCAACGTCCACGGCTCGCTGCTTCCCAAATATCGGGGCAGCGCGCCTGTCCAGCGCTCTGTGCTGGCAGGGGAGACCCGCACCGGTGTCACCACCATGTACCTGTCCTCCGGTATGGACGAGGGGGATATGATCTACCGGAAAGAAGTAGACATACAGGAGGGAGAGACCAGCGGTGAGCTGATGGACCGGCTGGCGCCTGTGGGGGCAGAGCTGCTCCTGAAGACACTGCAGGCGGTGGAGGCGGGCACGGCGCCCCGGATCCCCCAGGACAGCACCCAGGCTACGTATGCCCCGCCTCTTACCCGGGAGGAGGCGCCGGTGGATTGGACCAAGCCGGCTTTTCTGGTTCGGCGCCACATCTTCGGCATGCAGCCCTGGCCCTGTGCCAGCGCCGTGCTGGGCGGTACCAACTTTCGCCTTCTGGCTGCCGAACCCGCCGGCAGCAGCGCCGGCTCTCTGCCGGGTACTGTCCTGTCCGCCGACAAGCGGGGACTGGAAGTGGCCTGCGGAGACGGGCAGAGCATCCGCATTACCCAGCTGCAGGCCCCGGGCGGGAAGCGAATGAGCGCCGGGGCGTATCTGCTGGGCCACCCCTGGGAGGGCTGAGCATGCCCAGACGCACTGCTCTGGAGGCCCTGATGCGGGTACGACGGGAGGCTGCCTGGAGCCGTCCGGCCCTGGCCTCCCAGGCAGAGAAAAACGGGCTGGACCGGCGGGACAGGGCCCTGGCAGCCAGGCTTTTTTATGGGGTGCTGCAAAACAGGACCTGGCTGGATTTTCTCCTTGACCAGTATGTCAAAGGGAAGCTGGAACCGGTGGTGCGGGATATCCTTCGTCTCGGCGCCTGTCAGCTGCTGCTTCTGGACCGTATCCCGGACCGGGCGGCGGTGGATGAGTCCGTGCGGCTGTGCCGGAGCCATGGCTACGACCGGGCCGCCGGTCTGGTCAACGCAGTACTCCGGCGGCTGGGGGAGAACCGGGACCATCTGCCGGAAGTGCCGGGAAAGGGGACCTGCCAATACCTCTCCATCCGCTACAGCCATCCCCTGTGGATGGTGGAGGAGCTGACAGCCCTCCGGGGCTATGAGGGGGCCGAGGCGGTACTGGCTGCGGACAACTGCCAGGCGCCCCTCTATCTGCAGGTGAATACCTGTCGGACCACCTTCCAGGATCTTGCGCAGCAGCTGCCGGTGCTGGACACACCGGCAGGCCCGGCCCTGGCGGAGCCGGAGGGCTTTCCCGATACAGCCGCCTTCCGGCAGGGATTATTCTATATCCAGGATCCGGCGGCCCACGCCGTAGTGGAAGCGGCAGGACTGAAGCCGGGGATGTCGGTGCTGGATGTGTGCGCCGCCCCGGGGGGAAAGAGCTTCGCCGCGGCCATCGCCATGGGCGATCAGGGGCAGGTCGTGGCCAGGGATATTCTGGAGAAAAAACTGAAACTGGTGCGGGAAGGAGCCGGGCGGCTGGGCCTGAAGAGCATCGTCTGCCAGTGCCTGGATGTCCGGTCCACGCCCCGGGTCGGCTGTTTTGACGTGGTTCTGGCGGATCTGCCCTGCAGCGGATTGGGTGTTATCCGGAGAAAGCCGGAGATCCGCTATCGGCCCGAGGAGGAGCTGGCCTCTCTGCCGGACCTGCAGGAGGAACTGCTGGACAGCGCAGCCGGCGCCGTCCGGCCGGGGGGAAAGCTACTCTATTCCACCTGCACCTGGCGGCCAGGGGAAAACAGCGGCGTGACGGCCCGTTTTCTCCGGGAGCACAGAGATTTTACCACCACCTGGGAGCGGACATACTGGCCTGATTTGGATGGAACGGACGGGTTTTACCTATGTCG
This sequence comes from uncultured Oscillospiraceae bacterium, assembly GCA_964523685.1. Classification (GTDB taxonomy): domain Bacteria; phylum Bacillota; class Clostridia; order Oscillospirales; family Oscillospiraceae; genus CAJOIG01. The sequence goes on from CAZGAM010000007.1 coordinate 9,357, forward strand.
GATGGATCGGTCAGACAAGACATAAAATCGATGCTGCCGGAGGAGATCACGGCCGCCTTTCAGGCTATGGGCCTGCCGGCCTACCGGGCGGAGCAGGTCTTCCGCTGGCTCTGCCGGGGCGTACAGAGCTTTGAGGAGATGAGTGATCTGCCCCTCTGCCTGCGGCAGGAGCTGGAGCGCCGGTTTGCCCTTCCTTCTCTGCAGCTGCTCCGAAGGCAGCAGGCCCGGGACGGGACGGAAAAAGACCTCTGGCTTCTGCCGGACGGGGAGAGGGTGGAGAGTGTCTTCATGCGCTACCGGTACGGGAACACGGTGTGTATCTCGACCCAGGCCGGCTGCCGCATGGGATGCGCCTTCTGTGCCAGTACCCTGGGGGGAAAAGTGCGGAATCTGACCGCCTCCGAAATGCTGGAGCAGGTGGTGCGCGCCGAACAGGCAGCCGGGGCGAAGGTCACCGGCCTGGTTCTCATGGGAATTGGGGAGCCGCTGGACAATCTGGACAATGTGCTCCGCTTTCTCCGCCTGGTGAACCATCCGAAGGGGAGGGCCATGGGCATGCGGCACGTGAGCCTTTCCACATGCGGTCTGGTGAACGGCATGGACGCTCTGGCAAAGCAGCATCTGCAGCTGACCCTCTCCGTGTCCCTGCACGCGCCGGACAATGAGACCCGCTCCCGGCTCATGCCGGTGAACCGGCTCTGGCCCGTAGAAGAGGTGCTGGCCGCCTGTCGGCGCTATTTCAACGCCACCGGCCGCCGGGTCACTTTTGAGTATGCGCTCATCCGCGGGATCAACGACACCGACGAGCATGCAGACAGACTGGTGCAGCGCCTGCGGGGAACCGGCAGCCATGTGAATCTCATTCGTTTGAACCCGGTCCCGGAGCGCGGTCTGCAGCCTTCTTGCGCGCAGACGGTGCAGCACTTTTCCAGGCGCCTGGAGGGCGGGGGTCTGAACGTGACGGTCAGACGCCGTCTGGGAGGGGATATCGATGCAGCCTGCGGGCAGCTGCGCAGGGGCCAGATGCAGAGGAAATTATGAACTACTTCGGATTCAGTGAAAAAGGACCCTTCCGGGCAGAAAATCAGGATTGCTTCGAGCTGCACGCCGTCGGGGCCGGGGTGCTGGGCGTGGTGTGCGACGGCATGGGCGGCATCACAGGCGGGCGGATGGCCAGCAGCCTGGCATCCGGTCGGTTTGCGGCGTTCGCACAGGCGTCTTTGGAAGCGTCGGACTGCGATGACCCGCCGAACGCCCTCCGGCAGGCGGCGGATGCCGCCAATCGGAAGGTTTTCCGCTACAGCACCCAGGCGGAGGAGTACGCAGGGATGGGCACGACACTGGTGGCGGGCTTTTGGCACCGGGAGAGCGCCTATTTTGTCAACGTGGGCGACAGCAGGGCCTATCGGATCGCCAAAGACGGTATCCTGCAGATCACCAAAGATCACTCGCTGGTCCAGCAGATGGTAGATCAGGGGGAGATCACTTCTGCCCAGGCGAGAGTCCACCCGAAGAGGAACATCATTACCCGGGCCGTGGGAAGCGAGCGGTTCCTCTCCTGCGATGCGTATACGCTGTCCCTGCGGGAAGGAGACCGGTTCCTTCTCTGCACCGACGGGCTGCACAACTGTCTGGAAGAGGCGGAACTGCACCGGGTTCTGCTGGCCGAGGACAGCGCGGAAGAAGCCTGCCGCACCTTGATGAAGGAAGCGGAAACCGCCGGGGCCCGGGACAATGTAACTGCCATAGTATACTTCGCTTAGATTAGAAAGGTAGCGCCCTGAATGGAAAATCAAGTAAACTGGCGTCTTGGGAAAATATTGGACGGCCGCTATCAGATTGTGTCCGTCGTAGGCATTGGCGGGATGGCTGTTGTCTACCAGGCCTATGATCTGATCCATAAGCGAGATGTGGCGGTGAAAGTACTGCGGGACGATGTTTCCATGGATCAGGAAAGCCGCCGTCAGTTCCGGAAAGAGTATCAGGCGGTGGAGAAGCTGGACCACCCCAATATCCGGGCCGTGTACGATGTAGTAGTATCCGGCGACACAGAATACATCGTCATGGAGTATGTGGATGGGATTAATCTCAAACAGTACATGCGGGAAAAGGGGACTCTGAGCTGGCAGGAGGTCCTTCACTTCAGCACGCAGATTACCCGGGCTCTGGACCATGCCCACAGCCGGGGGATCATCCATATGGATATCAAACCGCAGAATATCATGCTGCCTAAGGACGGTACGGTCAAAATTGCTGATTTCGGCATTGCCCAGATGGAGGAGTCGGAACCGGAAGATGTGGAAGAGGCCATCGGATCGATCCACTATATCTCCCCGGAGCAGGCCCGGGGCGGCAGCGTGGATGCCCGGTCCGATATCTATTCGCTGGGTGTTGTGATGTATGAGATGCTCACCGGAAGACTCCCCTTTGAGGGCAAGACCCTGGAGGAGGTGGCGGTGCAGCAGGTTTCCGTCAAACCGCCGGCGCCCAGTTCCCTCAATCCCGCCGTTCCTCCGGAACTGGAGCGGATCACCCAGATCGCCATGAGCCCCCATCCGGATGACCGCTACGCCAGCGCCAAGGAGATGCTGGCGGACCTGGATGCCTTCCGCCGGTCCCGGGTCGCTCCGCCGCCCATGCCGGAAAAACCGTCCAGGCAGGAGCAGACGACTCAGCCGGAGATTCTGGACGGCGTGCATGTGATCACAAAGGATGTGCCCCGCATCAGCCGGTCCGGGGAGCTGTCCAGAAAGCGTTTCAGCAGCAACCGCTCCCGCTCGGCGTCGGTGAGTCTGCTCTCAGGCATTGTGATCGTGATGGCCTTTGCCCTGGCTCTGTTCGTGTTTGTGTGGCAGTACTGGCTGCGGGATATTTTCCAGGATGCAGAGCGCATCGAGATTGGCTCTTTGGTGGGTCTGAATGCATCGGACGTGCTGCAGGACCCCCAGATGAAGGAGCTGTACGATTTCCAGGTGGTCTACCAGTCGGACCCGAACCACGATAAGGGTATCATATTGTCCCAGAGCCCGGAGGCCGGCGCCAGCCGCATGATCACCTCCGAGGGCATTGAGATGACACTCACCGTCAGCTCCGGCATAGAACAGGTCACCATTCCCCTGGATGTTACCAGTGCCCCGTATACGAATGCCCAGGTCCGGCTCGAAGCCCTGGGCCTCAATGTGAATATTGTCCTGGAGGAGTCGGATACCGTATCGGAAAATTATGTGATTTCCTCGGATCCGGCGCCGGGTACTTCCGTACCGGGCGGCTCCGAGGTGACGTTGCATGTGAGCGCCGGCGCGACGATCAGCTACACCACAGTGCCCAATGTGGTAGGCATGACCAAAGAGTCCGCCCTGCTGACACTGCAGAGAGAGGGACTCATCTGCGGCAACAGTGAGATGAGTTATGTCAGTTCCAGCGAGGAGGAAACCAATCGGGTCATGTGGCAGAGCTATGACTCCGGAACCCAGGTGATTATGGGCACCCAGGTATATCTGCAGATAGGAACCGGGCCGGCAGGAAGCGGACAGCCGGCACCGGGAGGCTGATTTTGGTCCGGCAGGGGATGATTCTGCGGGCTCAGAGCGGATTTTACGATGTCTGCTCCGGGCCGGACCGGATCCGGTGCCAGGCCAGAGGCCGGTTCCGGAAAGAGGGGATCACGCCGCTGGTGGGGGACTGTGTTGTGGTGGAGGCAGACGCCGACAGGGGAACCATCACAGAAATACTGCCCCGGAAAAACGCCTTTGCCCGTCCGGCTGTGGCCAATATTGACTCGCTGGTGATGGTGGTCTCAGCGGCTGTCCCGGTGACGGATCCCTATCTCATCGACAGAGTGACCGTGCGCTGTGAAAAAAGTCGCTGTGAGGTCATGCTGGCTGTCAATAAGTGTGATTTGGATCCGGCCGGAGAACTCCGGGAGATATACAGGAATACCGGCTACCGGCTGTTCCCGGTCAGCGCGGCAACCGGGGAAGGGGTAGACGGTCTCCGACAGGCGCTGGCGGGAAAAGTCTGCTGCTTTACCGGCAACTCCGGGGTAGGCAAGAGCTCTCTGCTCAACGCCCTGGACACGGACCTTTCTCTCCCCACGGGAGAGATCAGCCGGAAGCTGAGCAGAGGAAAGCATACCACCCGGCATGTAGAGCTGTTTTCCCTGGGGGCTGGTACCCTGGCAGGGGATACTCCGGGCTTTTCCTCGTTCGGCGAGGACCTGCAGGCGCTGCGGCCGGAGGAACTGGCCGGCTTGTTTCCCGAGTTTCGCCCTTATCTGGGCCAATGCCGCTTTGATGACTGCACGCACCGGTCCGAGCCCGGCTGCGCCGTGCGGCAGGCGGTGCCCGGTATGATTCACACCAGCCGCTATACATCCTATCTTCGACTGTATGCGGAGTTGTCCAAGCGGCCCCGATGGGAATCCTGCTGACCCTGCCTGACCAGCGCTTCAGGAGGGACAGGGGCCGGACTTGGACAGCCCCTTCCGCGGCGAGGTTGGAAACTTTGCCTTGCCAACCATCGCCGATCGTGTTACAATAAGAACAATTACAATATAGGGGGAACAACCATGTCCGGACATTCCAAATGGCACAATATACAGAAGACAAAGGGAGCCGCTGACGCCAAACGTGCCCAGGCATTCACAAAAATTGCCAGAGAAATTATTGTAGCTGTCAAGGAAGGCGGGAGCGGAGATCCAAAAAATAATATGCGCCTTGCGGCTGTCATCACCAAGGCCAAGGCAGCCAATATGCCCAATGACAACATCAAACGCACCATAGACAAGGCCCTGGGCAGCGGGGATACCTCCAATTTCGAATCGGTCACGTATGAAGGGTACGGCCCCAATGGCGTAGCCATTATTGTAGAGGCTATGACGGACAACCGGAACCGTACCGCCAGCGATGTTCGCCATACGTTTGATAAATATAACGGCAAACTGGGATCCGCCAACTGCGTCAGCTGGTCCTTTGACCGGAAAGGCGTCGTGGTAGTAGATAACGGGGACGGCGACTTGGATGAGGATGCCGTGCTGATGGACGCCATGGAAGCAGGTGCGGCGGATATGGAAACGGAAGAGGATGTGTTCACCCTCTACACCGCGCCAGACGATGTGACGGCCGTGGCTGAGTATATGACAGCCCATGGCTATAAGCTGGACTCCGCCCAGGAGGAGATGGTGCCCCAGTCTTATGTGAATCTCACCGCGGAAGGGGACCGGAAAAATATGCAGAAAATTCTGGATATCTTTGAGGATAATGAGGACGTGCAAAACGTGTGGCATAACTGGGGCAATATGGACGAGTAAGTGAGAACAGCGAGTTTTCTGAACAGCCGCGCCCAAAAGGCGAAAGCCTGCGGGTGAGGAAAGTCCGGGCTCCGCAGGGCAGGGATAACGGGTAACGCCCGCCGATGGCAACATCAGGACGAGTGCAACAGAAATAGACCGCCGCCGAAGGGCGGTAAGGGTGGAAAGGCGGTGCAAGAGACCACCCGGCGCTTTGGCAACAAAGAGCTGCTGTAAACTCTATCCGGAGCAACACCGTGGAGGGAACATAGAGACCGGCCCGGTCTCCCCGGGGAGGTGGCTTGAGCGGTATGGCAACATGCCGCCTAGATAGATGGCTGTTTTCAACAGAATCCGGCTTACAGGGAAGCTCGCTTTCTCCTGAAATGGATCGCGGGACAGCCAGGCAACTGTCTGTACCCGTGATTTTTATGCAAAAAACGGGGAGCGCCGGTCCTTTGTGATGCTGGATGGCAGGGAGAAGGCGCGAGCGCCTCGGAACAGCGGTTCCGCTGTCTGCCGGCGAAAAGAGAACGGCACCGGAAAGGGAATCGGCGGGTACCGAAGAGGAAGACAAATGGCAGGGGGGAATCGATTGTCTCTGAAACAGGTCCTGCAGTCTCTGCGGGAAAAACAGGTGGCTGTGATCGGCGCGGGTCTTTCCAATCGGCCGCTGATCGGCCTTTTGGCGGATGCGGGCGTGGAAACCACCGTCTATGACAAATCGGACGCCGAGAGCCTGGGACCATTCTATTCGCAGATGCGCGCCAAACAGGTACAGTTTGTTCTCGGGGCGGGGTATCTGGATCGGCTAAGGGGTGATGTAATATTCCGCACCCCCAGTTTTCTGCCCTCTCAGCCGGTTCTGGTCAGGGCGGCAGCGGAGGGGGCGGTGATCACCAGTGAGATGGAGGTATTCTGCAACCTCTGCCCCTGTCCTGTGCTGGCTGTCACCGGCTCCGACGGCAAGACAACGACCACAACGCTCATCGCGAAGATGCTGGAATGGTCCGGCCGAAAGGTATGGCTGGGGGGAAATATCGGCAGACCCCTTTTGGCGGAAACAGACCAGATCGCCCCGGCGGATGTCGCTGTTCTGGAATTGAGCTCTTTTCAGCTTGCCGGTATTCGCTGTGCCCCGGATGTGGCGGTCATCACCAATCTGGCCCCCAATCATCTGGATATCCACCGGGATTTCCAGGATTACCTGGAGGCAAAAAAGCAGATTTTCCGAAATCAGGCGCAGAATGCCCGGCTGGTGCTCAATCGGGACAACCCCCTGACAGCGGCCTGTGCAGAACAGGCCAACAGCTTTGTGTGGTGGTTCAGCCGTGAGGAAATGGTATCCCCGGGCATCTGCCTGGAGCCGGACGGCATGATCTCCGCCCGGGTGGCGAATCGGAGGACAGAAATTCTTCCCTGCTCGGAGATTGCCCTTCCGGGGATGCACAATGTAGAGAATATGATGGCGGCCTTCGCGGCAGTATGGGGTCTGGCGGACCTGGATGCCATGCGGCAGACAGCGCGTACCTTCCCGGGTGTTCCCCACAGACTGGAGACCATCCGCACGGTGCACGGGGTTACCTATATCAACGATTCAATCGCCTCCAGTCCGGACAGAACCATAGCCGGTCTGGCGTGCTTTCCTCAGAAAGTGATCCTGATCGCGGGTGGGAAAGAAAAAGGGGTTCCCTTTGACCGCCTGGGCCCGGCCGTGTGCAGCCACGTGAAAAAATTGTACCTCACCGGCCCCACCGCGGAAAAGATCCGGGAGGCGGTGGAGAAAGCGCCCCAGTACAGACCCGGTTCCCCGGAAATTACCATGGTCGAGGATTTTTCTGAGGCGGTGCAGGCCGCTGCGGACCAGGCAGAACCGGGGGACACTGTCCTGCTCAGTCCTGCCAGTACCTCCTTTGACCGATTCAAAAATTTTGAGGAACGGGGAAATCTGTTCCGTAAGATTGTGGAGGATCTTCAATAAGATATGGAACTTGATGAACTGACCATGCGTCTGTCCGGCCTGTGCGGCCCCTCCGGGGCG
>CAZGAM010000007.1:16694-20762 GCA_964523685.1 uncultured Oscillospiraceae bacterium
CTCCTATCTGCATCCCACCGCAGAGGAGATCCGCACCGATGCGCTGGGCAATATGATTGCCATCAAGCGGTGCGGACAAAAGAATGCCCGCATGCTGATGCTGGATGCCCATATGGATGAGATCGGACTCATCACGACCGGGGCAGTGGATGGTTTTCTGCTCTTCAGACCGCTGGGCGGTGTCGATCCGCGCATGCTGCCGGCCGGCGAGGTGAGGGTTCTTTCGGATCCTCCTCTGTACGGGGTTATCGATACGCTTCCCCCGCATATTCTCAGCCAGGAACAGATGGACAAAGCCGTGAAAATAGAGAAGCTGGCGATCGATGTGGGGCTCACCCAGGAGCAGGCGCTGAAGGCGGCGCCCCCGGGTACCCCAGTGGTATACGCGGCCACCTGTGAGAAATTGGGATCCCATCAGCTCTGCGGCAAGGCGCTGGATGACCGCGCCTGTGCGGCCATTGTGATCAAAGCATTTGAACAGCTTGCCGGTTCCAGCCTGTCGGTGGATCTGTGCTGTCTGGTGAGTACCCAGGAGGAAGTGGGCCATCGGGGGGCACAGGTGGCCGCTTTTCAGTTGCAGCCGGAGGAGGCCATTGTGGTGGATGTCACCCACGGGAAGTCTCTCGACGCGAAATCGGTCTTTACCGAGTGCGGGAAGGGCGCTGCCATTGGCATAGGGCCCAACTGTAACCGGGCCATGGGGCAGGAGCTGATGCGCCTGGCGGAGGAGGAACACATCCCCTGGCAGGCGGAAGCCGAACCCGGGGGGAACAGCGGCACCAATGCCCACACCATTCAAGTGGCGGGTACCGGAGTGGTTACCGCGCTGATTTCCCTACCGCTGAAATATATGCACACACCTGTGGAGGTGATCGATCTGTCCGATATGCAGGCGATCGTGGACCTGATCATCAAGTATGCCGGGAGCAGGGGGATTTGAATATGATCATGGATACACTGGAGACTCTCTGCTGCCTTACAGGCGTTACCGGCGGGGAGGACGAGGTACGAGAGTATATTCTGGAGCAGTCGCTGCCTTATGCGAATGAAATTCTCACCGATCCGATGGGCAATCTGATGGTGTTTAAGAAGGGAACGGTTACCCCTTCCAGGCGGATTATGCTCTGCGCGCATATGGATGAGGTGGGACTGATCGTCACCGGTATTACCAAGGAGGGCTGCCTACGGTTTGCCCAGGCAGGGGGTCTGGACCGGAGAATTCTGCTGGGTAAAAAGGTTTCGGTTGGACCGGAGCAGGTCCTGGGGGTGATTGGGACCAAGGCGTTTCATCTCACCACCGCCAAGCAGAGAGAGGTCCTGCCTCCCATGGAGGAAATGTTCATTGACATCGGGGCGGGAAGCAGGGAAGAGGCCCAGGCGCAGGTGCATATAGGGGATTTGGTCAGTTTTGATGCCACCAGCGTACGTTTCGGAAACGATCTTTTCAAGAGCAAGGCCATCGATGACCGGGTTGGATGCGCTGTGATGCTGGAATTGCTGGAGAGCGATCTCCCCTGTGACTGCTGGTTCACCTTTACAGTTCAGGAAGAAGTCGGCGCACGGGGTGCGGAGACAGCCGCCAGAACCGTAAAGCCGGACATTACCCTTGTCCTGGAGGGGACGACCGCGGCAGATCTGCCTTTCAACGAAGGCGCGGAACGAATCTGCTCTCTGGGAAAGGGCGTAGTCATTCCCTTCATGGACCGCTCTACAATCTATGATAAAACCCTCTGCCGTCTTCTCCAGAAGCTGGCGGAGGACCATTCCATTGCCTGGCAGACCAAGAGCCTCCTTACCGGGGGCACAGACGGCTCCGCCATCCAACGCAGCGAGGCAGGCTCTGCCGTGGCAGCGCTTTCTGTTCCTGTCCGAAACATACACTCACCTGCCTGTGTAGTCAAATGCTCGGAGTGTGAGGATCAGCTTCGTCTGGCCAGGCTGTTTCTGCAGTATTCGGAGCAGAACTGATTCCCTGCGCTGCCAGATAGAACAGGAGTCAATATGGAAACGAGAGAAGAATATAATCAGCTGGTGGAGAAGCTTCTGGCCCTCTCCGTCGCCTACTATGACAAGGATGCCCCCCTGGTTTCCGATTTTGAATACGACCGGATGAACAATGACCTGAAGCGGATCGAGGCGGAACACCCCGACTGGATTCGGCCGGATTCTCCCACCCAGCATGTAGGCGGGCATGTGAGTGATGCCTTCGCTCCGGTTTCCCACGAGGTTCCGCTGGAGAGTCTTCAGGATGTGTTCTCTTTTGAAGAAGTGGCAGGTTTTGTGGAGAGAATGAAAAGCTCTGCAGGGGGAAGTCATGCGTATGTGACAGAGCCGAAAATAGATGGACTTTCCGTAGCAGTGGAATACCGCCATGGCGTCTTTTTCCGCGGTGCTACCCGGGGAGACGGCCAGGTTGGGGAGGACGTTACGGAAAATCTGCGGACCATACGGTCCCTGCCGAAAAAGATAGACAACGCCCCTCCCAGACTGATTGTCCGGGGGGAGGTGTATATGTCCCATGAGACATTTACCGCTCTCAATGCCCAGAGAGAGATTGAAAGCCAGCCCCTGCTGGCCAATCCGCGAAACGCGGCAGCCGGTTCTCTCCGGCAGCAGGATCCGGCGGTCTGCGCCCAAAGAAAGCTGGATGTTATTTTCTTTAATATACAGCTGGCAGAAGGCGCGGAATATACCAGCCACTATGAGACCCTGGAGGCCATGCAGATGATGGGGCTGCCAGTGGTAGCGCACACGCTGTGCCGAACGAAAGAGGAGTGCATCCAATCCATCACCGCCATAGGAGAGGGGAGAGAGAACTACCCCTTTGATATTGACGGGGCTGTTGTCAAACTGAACAGCCTGGCGCAGAGACGGATACTGGGCAGCACGGCGAAGTACCCCCGCTGGGCGGTTGCCTACAAATATCCGCCGGAGAAAAAGCCCAGCAAAGTGACAGACATTGTGATTCAGGTGGGGAGAACGGGCGTACTCACCCCCAAAGCAGTGATTGAGCCGATTCGGCTGGCGGGCACAACGGTCACCAATGCCACGCTGCACAATCAGGATTTTATCGAAAAAATGGGGGTCAATGTAGGGGACACCGTCCTGGTGCAGAAGGCAGGGGAAATCATACCGGAAGTGCTGGAAGTTGTCAGCAAGCAGTCGGAGGGGTATTTCCATTTTCCCACTGTGTGCCCGGTATGCGGCGCGCCCGCGGAGCGGGATGAAGACGGAGCGGCCATCCGCTGCACGGGGGCCGAATGCCCGGCACAAAGGCTTCGGAATATTGTCCATTTTGCCTCCAAAGAGGCCATGGATATTGACGGCCTGGGCCCGGCCGTGGTAGAGGCACTGGATAAGGCGGGGTTTGTAAAAACGCCTGCGGAACTGTATTATCTGGATGCGCAGTCCATTGCGACGGTCGACCGGATGGGGAAAAAATCGGCGGAGAATCTTCTGGCCAATCTGGAGCAGAGCAAGAGCCGGGGACTGGCAAGGCTCCTGTGCGCCTTTGGTATCCGTCAGGTCGGCGCAAAGGCCGGGAAGGTCCTGGCATCCCGCTACAAGGATCTGGACAGCCTGATGGCCGCCTCGGAAGAGGATCTGACAGCCATTGACGATATCGGTCCCATTACCGCCCGCTATCTCGTACACTGGTTCGCCAATGAACAGAGCCGCCACCAGATTGAGCTGCTCCGTCAGGCGGGCGTGCATTTTGAGAGTGTGGACCAGCAGATCGACAACCGCTTTGCCGGTATGACATTTGTTCTCACCGGTACACTGGAGCGTTTTACCCGCAGCCAGGCGCAGGAGTATATCGAACGCTATGGCGGGAAGGCCTCCAGCTCTGTCTCGAAAAAAACATCGTATGTTCTGGCAGGAGCCAACCCGGGATCCAAGCTGACTAAGGCACAGAACCTGGGGATTCCCATTGTAACAGAAGAGCAGTTCCTGCAGATGATCTCCAGCACATAAAAGGAGAACCCAGTATGGCGAAACTTGATAACAGGCGTGACTCCAGCCGCATGGGAGAAATGCCGGAGGGACGGCTGCTTCTTACCATAGCGA
>CAZGAM010000007.1:20772-26752 GCA_964523685.1 uncultured Oscillospiraceae bacterium
GCTCTCGATGCTTGTCCAGGCATTGTATAATATCGTGGACAGCATCTATGTATCCCGCGTATCGGAGGACTGCCTGTCTGCTCTGAGTCTGGCATTTCCCGCCCAGAATATTATGATTGGGCTGGGAACCGGTACAGGAGTAGGCGTGAGTACCCTGATCTCCAGAGCTCTTGGCAGCCGGGACGAAAAACAGGCCAGCCGCGTGGCCGGAACATCGATGGCGCTGGCGGGCTGCTGCTGGCTTCTTATGGCTCTGTTCGGGATTTTTGGCGCGGATTTGTATATCCGATCCATGACCGATATCGAGAGCATTCGCGTCTATACCGATTCCTACCTTCGCATTGTAACCATTGGTTCTCTGTTTGCCTATTTGGAGATCGCGGCGGAACGTCTTCTCCAGTCCACCGGTCTGACGACTCTCTCCATGTGGACACAGATGACCGGCGCTGTCACGAATATTATTCTGGATCCTTTTTTCATCTACGGATGGTGCGGCCTGCCTGCCATGGGCACAGCCGGCGCCGCCATTGCGACGGTTATTGGCCAGGCGGTAGGAGCGTCGGTGGGATTTCTGTTCCATTTCAAAAAGAACAAGGAACTGCCGCTGCATTGGCATGATGTTCGTCTTCCCTGGCCGATTGTGAGGGAAATCTATCGCATTGGTTTTCCCTCCATCCTGATGGTTGGCATTGGCTCAATTACCAACTATCTGATGAATATCATTCTGATTGGGTTCACTTCGACCGCGGTGGCCGTCTATGGTGCCTACTTTAAAATCCAAAGTTTCTTTTTCATGCCGGTTTTTGGCCTCAACAACGCAATTATACCCATTATCGGCTACAACTACGGGGCCAGGCTGAAAAAGCGCATCTACCGGACGATTGGTTTTGGAATTCTCTATGCCTCGATCTCTATGCTGCTGGGTCTACTCTGCTTCCAATTGTTCCCCCAGGTATTTCTGAGCATTTTCAACCCCTCGGAGGAGATGCTGCGCATCGGCGTGCTGGCCCTGCGGCGAATCAGCCTCAGTTTTATCTTTGCCGGATTCTGCATCGTGGCGGGCTCTGCCTGTCAGGCATTGGATAAAAGTTTCTACTCCTTCTTCGTGTCGGTGTTCCGTCAGCTGATCGCGCTGATTCCGGCCGCCTGGCTTCTGGCGAAGACAGGGGATGTGAATAATGTGTGGTGGTGTTTCCCCATCGCGGAACTGGTCAGTGTTGTCTGCAGTGCATTTTTCCTTCGAAAGGCGCTGAAGGATATGGAAAAAAAGCTGGCCAACTCTCCGTGAGGCTCTTTCGGGAGAAGAAAAACTCCCTCTCAGCATTCTGCCGGAGGGAGCTGCTTCTTTCCCGGTTTGATTCATGCCAGGAGACAGGGGGCTTTCACGCACACGCAGGATATAGCGCTGCTTTTCCCAAAATTATGCCCGGATTTTTTTCAGTCTTGCATAGCGGGGCAGGGACTTCTCTAACGGTCTTTCCGGTTCTCCCTGAATGAGGGGAAGAACATAGTCTATAAACTCCTGTGTTACAAAGTTGTGTTCCGCATTAATCCATTCCAGGGGTACTTTCTTCTCCGCATTGGCCACAGCGGTGAGGGGGAGGAACGTATACTGGCACACATAACCGCCATTTTGATCGGTGCCGCGCTCGAATGCGACCATTTTCCCTGTCATGCCGCCGACAGCGGCTTCTACCGCTTTCCGACCGGCCATCTCCGCCTCTTTCAGGTCTGTTGCGGACGCCAGATGCGCACCGCAGCGCTGCAGAAGGCTCAGTTCAATGGGACGAACCTTGGCTCCGGTGCGCTCCTTTACCATCTCTGCCAGTCTGGAGGCGAGTCCTCCCAGCTGGGCATGGCCGAAGCCGTCGGTAGAACTGGTCTTTGCCTGGGAGACAAAGGTCCCGTCGGCCAGGTGCAACCCTTCTGATACCGCTACCAGACAGTTGTTCTTTTCTTGATAGATGCGGCTTACATCGGCAAGAAATGCCTCCCTATCGAAATCGGTTTCCGGAAGGTATACCAGATCCGGACCATTTCCGAAATACGTGGCCAGAGCGGCGGAACCCACCAGCCAGCCGGCATGGCGGCCCATGATCTCCATAATCGTCACCTGGCCGGTGGGGTAGACCTGGCTGTCCTTGGAGACCTCCATGGCGCTGGTGGCGATATATTTGGCGGCGGAGGCAAAGCCGGGGCAGTGGTCCGTCCCAAAAAGATCGTTGTCGATGGTCTTGGGGATCCCCATGACACGGCAGTCCCAGCCGGAATGAGACATGTACCGGCTGATCTTGTCGCAGGTATCCATGGAGTCGTTCCCGCCGTTATAAAAGAAATAGCGGACATTATGCTTGCGGAAAACCTCGAGAATCCGTTTATAATCCGTATCATCTTCCTCCGGATCTGCCAGCTTGTAGCGACAGGAACCCAGCTCGGAAGAGGGGGTATTTTTCAGATAAGCCAGTTCTGCCGGATCTTCCTTTCCCATATCGTAAAGCGTATCGGTCAGAACACCGGTTATCCCATGGTCCGCACCCAGCACCTGGGTGATATCGCCCGCTTCCAAAGCCGCACTGATGGCCCCATAGGCACTGGCATTGATGACAGCGGTCGGTCCGCCGGACTGTCCGATGATACATGCACCAACAAGTTTTTCTGCCATTGCAGTTCCTCCAGTTGATAAAAACTTACAGTTGATTATAGCACAAATCTGCTGTAAAATAAATAGTGCAATAAAAAAATGTAAAGGAGTCTGATCTCATGTCTTTGGTTACTTCAACCGAAATGTTTAAGAAGGCCTATGACGGCGGATACGCCATTGGCGCATTTAACGTCAATAACATGGAGATTGTGCAGGGAATTACCGAGGCCTGCCGGGAAGAGCATGCGCCTGTAATTCTGCAGGTATCCAAGGGAGCTCGGGCCTACGCCCAGCACACCTATCTGGTTAAGCTGGTAGAAGCCGCCGTAGAAGAGTGCCCGGATATTCCGATTGTACTGCACTTGGATCACGGTCCGGATTTTGAAACCTGTAAGAGCTGTGTGGACGGCGGCTTTACCTCTGTGATGATCGATGCGTCCAGCCAGCCATTCGAAAAGAACATCGAAATCACCAAAAAGGTAGTGGAGTATGCGCATGACCACGGCGTGGTGGTAGAAGCTGAGCTGGGGACTTTAGCCGGCGTCGAGGATGAGGTAAAAGTATCCGCTGCGGATTCCTCCTATACCCGTCCGGAAGAGGTAGAGGAGTTTGTCACCAGGACCGGTTGTGACAGCTTGGCCATCGCCATTGGCACAAGCCACGGCGCCTATAAGTTTACGCCGGAACAGTGCACGCGCAACGCAGAAGGCATCCTGGTTCCGCCTCCTTTGCGCTTTGATGTGCTGGAGGAAGTATCTCACCGGCTGCCCGGATTCCCCATTGTTCTGCACGGCTCTTCTTCTGTGCCCCAGGAATATGTCAAAATGGTCAACACCCACGGCGGGAAGATGCCGGACGCAGTAGGAATTCCAGAGGAACAGCTGCGCAAAGCCGCCTCCATGAGTGTGTGCAAAATCAATATAGACTCCGATCTTCGTCTGGCAATGACCGGAACCATTCGTCAGTTCTTTGATGAGCATCCGGAAAAGTTCGATCCCCGCGAGTATCTGAAGCCAGCCCGTGCCAATATCAAGGAGCTGGTGCGCCACAAGCTGAGAGACGTGCTGGGCTGCGCCGGAAAAGCGTAAGCACATGGGTTTTTTCAGGGAGATAAAACAAGCTGCTGAGGGTCATGGGCACGACTGCACCTGTGACAGCTGTATGCAGGAACATCACCAGGATCACCATGGATTTGACACGGTGATGGTCTGGCGTCTGATTACGGCCGCTGTATTCTTTTTGGGGGCGGAAGTAGCAGAGCATACGCTGCCGTGGCTTGCGCTGGTACTGGATATTCTGGCGATTCTCTGTGCAGGCTATGATGTATTTATTCGCGCCGTAGCAAATATTTTCAGGAAACGACTGTTCGATGAGAGCCTGCTGATGAGTGTGGTTTGCATCGCGTCCATTATCATCCGGGAAGCCGGTGAAGGCGCCTCCGTGATGATCTTATACCAGCTGGGTGAGCTGTTTCAGGGCTATGCGGTGGCAAAAGTACGGCAGAACATAGAGTCTCTCATGGAAAACCGCTCTCCGGAGACCACAGCCATATTGGCGGATGTGCGCTCTGACAATGGTACTCACGGCCAAACAGAAGATTTTATCACCCATTTTGCCCGTGTTTATACGCCTGTTGTACTCCTGTTTGCGTTTCTAATTGCCGTTCTGTCGCCATTTATTTGGCATATTTCCTTTACGGCAGCCATCCATCGGGCCTTGGTGCTGATGGTCATCGCCTGTCCCTGCGCGATTGTCATCTCGGTACCACTCACATATTTTGCCGGCATTGGAGGCGCTGTCCGCCAAGGAATCTTATTTAAAAGCTCCTGTGCGATGGATGACGTATCCCGAGCCGGAGTGGTCGTGTTTGACAAGAGCAATACTCTGGAAGGGGAGGGGCTTCGTGTCACTTCGGTGAAAAGCGAACGGATCGATGCCCAGGTATTCCTGCGCATCGCCGCCCATGCCTGCGCCTATGCCGAAGATCCCCATGCGGAGGCAGTCAAGAACGCCTATAAAGGAGTTATCTACATTGAGCTGATTCAAAGTTTTCAAATTCAGGGAGAGATGTGTGTTACCGTCTCCGTAGATGGTGTCCAGATCGTCTTGGGAACTGCTGATTTCATACGAAGTCATGGGGCAGATCCCGGTGCGGATGAAACGGAAGAAGACAGTATCTACATGGCTATCAACGGGGAATATGCCGGCCGCATCCTTTTTGGCAGTGTAGCACGGCCGGATGTGCCTGGTACGGTAACGGTTCTCAGCTGGGAAAAGAAACGGCAGATCGCCATGCTGACGGAGGATAGCCCTGCAGCCACAGAAAAATTCGCCCGGCAGGTGGGCATAGGAGAGTTCTACCCCAATTGCAAGGGGGAGGATAAAATAGCGGTAGTGAAGGAAATTCGAAACCGCCAAATCAAACAGGGAAAGCTGATTTTTGTAGGAGATGCGGATCACAGCGCGGACGCCATTCGGGAAGCCGATGTGGGCGTGAGTCTGCATGGGGATAAGTCCGATGCTGCCATTGCCGCTGCCGATGTGGTAATTATGGGGCCCTCCCCCTCGAAAGTAATCACGGCGATCGACGCAGCCCGGCATACCCGTACCATTGTCAAGCAGAATATCCTGTTCGCTCTTTCCTTCAAAGCCCTGATACTCATTCTCGATATGCTGGGCATCTGTCCGTTGTGGCTGGCTGTGTTTGCCGATGTAGGCGTTGCCCTGCTGGCAGTTCTCAATTCACTGCGGGCCTTTTTGCTGCGGGAGCCTGTTATTCCCATGGAAGAGTAACCTTTTTTCGATGCAAAGGCAGGAGACTGGTCACAAGTGCTGGCTGGTCTCCTGTTTCCTTTTCTCGTTTTACCACCCAGCAGAAAAGGCGTGCCTGGCAGCAAATTCCCCAGCATGGCATATTCCAGATTTTTTAAACAATTCTTAAAACCTTATCCCTTTCTTCTTATTGGTACCTGTGTTACCATTAGGCGCGAAACGGAAGGGAGGCTTCCTATGGAAACAGTTTTAATCTGCGATGATGACCAGGATATTCGCCGAGCGCTTCGAATTTATTTAATTGATGCCGGGTATGCCGTTCTGGAAGCGGAGAACGGCAGACAGGCTCTGGAAATTTTGGACAGGGAAGAGGTACATCTGATCCTCCTGGATATCATGATGCCGGAAATGGATGGGGTAAGTACACTTTCCACACTCCGCGGTGCCAATAATAACATTCCTGTCATTCTTCTCACAGCCATGAGTGAGGATGAGGATAAAATTCAAGGTCTTGAACTTGGTGCTGACGACTATATTACCAAACCATTTAAAGTTCAGGAAGTCATC
>CAZGAM010000008.1:0-25589 GCA_964523685.1 uncultured Oscillospiraceae bacterium
TCCAGGGTGTTGAGCGGGAAGCAGCCCTCTGGGAGGGAGTAGTCCCTGTTCCAGACAGAGTGAAACAAAAGATTTACGTCATGGCCAACGCAAAGGGCTATGAGGTCACCGCAAGGGAGACTGACAAAGATCCCATACCCTTTCCGGTGGGCTACGACACGACCGACAGGGTTTCAGACATCGTCGCCGCCTCAGCCAGCAGACGACCTGTTCTCTGGGGAAGCAGTACAGGCTCTCCTATCCAAACACGATTGGTCGGAAGGGTATTTTGTCTGCAGCATGGGGGAAGTTTCCCCGGCGAGTATCCGACGCTATATCGAGTCACAGGGCAGAGAAAGGCGGCTCTCCGCCCACCCCTAAAGAGTGGTGGGTTTTCGAGCTAAAAGAACTTATGAAAACATATAATGCCGGACAATTTGATATCGCAGTAATCGGTGCCGGGCATGCAGGCATCGAAGCCGCCTTGGCTGCTGCCCGTCTGGGCATGGAGACTGTCTGCTTTACCATCAGTCTGGATGCAGTAGGAAATATGCCATGCAACCCCGCTATAGGCGGGACCGGGAAGGGGCATCTGGTCCGCGAATTGGATGCGCTGGGCGGTGAAATGGGAAAGGCTGCGGACAGGGCATGCATTCAATACCGCATGTTGAACGTGGGAAAAGGACCGGCTGTCCACTCCCTGCGGGCACAGGCAGACAGGCGGCATTACCAGGAGATCATGAAACACACGCTGGAATGTCAGGAGCATCTGCACCTCCGCCAGGGGGAGGTCACCGCCCTGGGCGTAGACAATGGGCGTGTGGTTTCCGTAACCACAGACAAAGGAGCTGTGATTCAGGTACAGGCTGTAATTGTGGCCACGGGAACTTATCTGGGCGGAAAAACGATAACCGGCGAAGCTGTCCGTCTTTCCGGTCCAGATGGCCTTGCGGCCTCTCTGCCCCTTGGTGACTGCCTGAAAGCTTTCGGTCTTCGTCTGCGCCGATTCAAAACAGGCACGCCTCCCCGCATCAACGCCAGAACCGTGGATTTTTCCAAAATGCAAATCCAGTACGGAGACAGCGATCCCCAGCCATTTTCCTTTTCCTCCTGCGAGCCACCGGAAAACCGCGCTGTCTGTTATCTCACCTACACGACTCCGGAAACCCACCAGATCATACGGGACAATCTGGATCGAAGCCCTCTTTACGACGGCGTGATACAGGGGGTCGGCCCCCGGTACTGTCCCAGTATTGAGACGAAAATTGTTACCTTTCCCGACAAGCCAAGACATCAGCTGTTCATTGAGCCCATGGGATTACATACAGAGGAATTATATATTCAGGGTCTGTCCTCTTCCCTGCCGGAGGAGGTGCAGATCGCGATTGTCCACACCATTCCAGGTCTTGAAAAGGCAGAATTAACCCGTGCAGCCTATGCGATAGAATACGACTGTCTGGACCCCACAGAATTATATGCCACTCTGGAATGCAAGAAAATCGCCGGCCTCTACGGTGCCGGCCAGTTCAACGGATCCTCAGGATATGAAGAGGCGGCGGTCCAAGGCTGGGTGGCGGGCGTGAACGCGGCCCGAAAAATCCAGAAAAAACCTCCGGTTATCATCCGCCGGGATCAGGGATACATCGGTGCTCTACTGGATGATCTGGTAACAAAAGGCACGGAAGAGCCTTATCGCATGATGACAAGCCGAAGTGAATATCGGCTGCTGCACCGACAGGATAATGCCGACTACAGGCTGATGCCTTTGGGATATGAGCTGGGTCTTATAAGCGAAGAGCAATATCAGCGTATGCTTCGCAAATATGAGATGGTAAACGAGGAAATACGCAGGCTGAAAAAGGGAAAAATCGGGCAGCTTTTAAAGCGGCCGGAGAATACCTATGCATCTCTTGCCAGTCTGGATGGGGGAAGGCCCTCTCTTCCCAGAGATGTCGTGGAAGAGGTGGAAATATCCATCAAATACGAAGGATATATCCAGCGTCAGCTGCGGGAAGTGGAAGCATTTTCCAAGATGGAGAGTCGACCTCTTCCCAAAACCATCGACTATGATTCCGTTCCCGGCCTTCGTACGGAAGCCCGGCAGAAACTGTCAGCTGTTCGTCCCCTGAGCTTTGGCCAGGCAAGCCGCATCTCTGGTGTCTCCCCTGCTGATTTAACGGCTCTCATGATCTGGAGCGAACAGCATCATCCCTGAAACCCGGCAGCCGCCGAGTTGGCGGATTGCATGCAAATTTTCCATTGCAAATTGGAGAAGATCGTGGTAAACTTCTCTTCGCAGCCAGAGGCTGGGTAACAGCCTGTGATTTCCACCCCAGGCAGCAGAAGGAACTGTTTCCAAGGGGTGAACTTGAAGTGGAATTGTATATACAAGGTGTAAAAGGGAGTAGTTTGTGCGGCTTTGGCCGCATACGGTGATTCGTCAGGTCGGCGTTCAGCCCGGGTCACCGCAGATGGGCAGTTCTGAAACGAGACTTTTACCGCATGCACTTGCGGTAAAAGTCTTTTTTTGCCATTGTCCCTAACGCGGTAAGTGCCGCCTGATACGAATATAGGGAGCCGTCTATCTTCTGGTTATCACCGGCCAGAATAATCATTCGGGTTGACGCTTGTTTTCAAGGAGGGGTTTCATGTCTGTTCCAGCATTGGTTATTTTCATCATCACGTACTGTCTGATGATCGCGCTGTCCAAGTTCAGGCCCTGGATCGCTTTAACCAGCGCGGTGATTTATATACTACTGGGTTACGTGCCCCTGCGCGCCGTTGTACAGGCGGTGGACTGGAATGTGCTGCTCATGCTGGCGGGTACCATGGGCACGGTAAGTCTGTTCATCGGATCCCACATGCCGAACCGCATGGCTGAAATTCTTTTAAAGAAGACGCCCAACGTGATGTGGGTTGCCGTTGCTTTGAGCCTTTTCGCCGGCGTGATTTCCGCTTTTGTAGATAATGTCGCCACTGTGTTGATGCTGGCACCGGTTGGGCTTGCCATCGCGTCGAAGCTGGGCACTTCCCCTGTTCCCCTGCTCATCTGCATCGCTGTCAGTTCCAACCTGCAGGGGGCTGCCACCCTGGTCGGCGATACCACCTCCATCATGCTGGGCGGCTATGCAGGCATGGATTTTCTGGACTTCTTCTTCATGGAGGGAAAATTCAGCATCTTCTGGGCGGTAGAACTGGGGGCCCTGGTCACTGTTCCCATCATCATGTGGCTGTTCCGAAAGGAAAAAGAGCCTGTATCTATTTCGGAGGAGACGGAAGTAACCGATTTTGTCCCCACCTATCTGCTGGTGGGAACCGTTCTGCTATTGATTCTTGCTTCTTTTATTCCCGGAAAGCCCTCCCTTACAAACGGCCTGATATGTGTAAGCATGTTCCTGATCGGCACTGTACATGCCCGCTTGAAAGAAAAAAGCTGGCGAAGCGTAAAGATGGCTTTCCTGGAGATCGACTATCAGACGCTGCTTCTACTCGCTGGATTGTTTGTCGTGATCGAAGGCATCACCCGTGGCGGTGTGATCGACAGCATTGCCTCTCTCTTTGTGCGCATTGGCGGCTCCAATCTTTTCATTATGTATACCATCATTGTCTGGGGTTCGGTTCTTTTTTCTGCTTTCGTAGACAATATCCCCTATGTCGCTACCATGCTCCCCGTGGTGACAGATATTGCTGCCGACATGGGCTGCGAGCCCATCCTTCTCTATTTCGGTCTTCTCATCGGTGCTACGCTGGGCGGAAACATCACCCCGATCGGCGCCTCTGCCAACATAGCTACCATCGGCATGCTCCGCCGGCAGGGCTATGAGGTAAGCACAAAGGACTTTATGCGCATTGGCGTACCTTTTACCCTTGCTGCGGTAACGTGCGGGTACCTTTTCTGCTGGTTCGTATGGCACTGAATCATTCCGGCCGTACAGCACCGAAAAAATGCGGGAACCCTCTGAAATCCGAGTATTTTGCCGGCCGTACAGAGGCCTGCCGGCTTCTTCCACGGCAGAACCGAAAAACAGAACGGAGTGCCTTCCCACCGGGGGAGGAATTTGACTCCCTGCGCTGTTTTCAGGCACCTGACGATCCCCTGTGTGTTCGGTCAGGTGCCTTCTGTGATTTTGCCGGGTCGGGTGCGCAAAGTCAAAGGCAAGCGCTTCTGTCTTCTTCTTTTGACGCGCCCGCAGATCCGGTGCCTGCGCCGCATGCCGGCGCTGGATAGAAGAAAAGTCCGCCGGTACAAGAGGCGCATCTTGCCGCTATTCCAGCGTAATACCGTAAATATCTTCGCCCCTTGTGCCAATCACTACGGTATTGTTGTAGACAATAGGGGTAGCTTCCATGGTGCAGCCAAAATCAAACTGATCGCACATGTCCCCGGTGAGGCCGTCCAGCAGAAACATGGAGCCGTTGATGCAGGAGGTGTACAGCACATAGCCGTTCCCATCCGTGTCATAAAAATCAACCGGTGTGGACCAGGAATAGCTTGCGGAATGATAGGTCCACTTCTCTTCTCCTGTCTCTTTATCCAAGGCCACCAGTGTCCCATCTCCCGCATTGGGATAGCGGGCTACTGACACATAGAGCAGTCCCTCCAGAGGGCCGCGCCCCAGAGACAGGGAGCCCTGCACGCCGCCGGACAGATCGGCCACAGAATAGCAGTCATAACTATGATGCCACACTTCCGTTCCGGTAACTGCGTCAATTTTCCACACGGGTATTTCCAAAACACCGTTTCCCCGCCACCCCAGATGATAAGAGGTGCTCAAATAGATATACGGTTTTCCCTCCTCGTCCACCTCCAGCACGCCGGTGCAGTTGGTGTCGTCCAGACAGTCAAACCGCCACTCAATCTCCAGGGTATTCAGATTAATACACAGAAAGTCTCCCCCGTTGTCGGCAATGAACAGATGTCCCCGCCAGGCGATCGCACTGTCCTCCATGCCGTAATAAAACTTCTCTGCGGTGGTGGATTCATAGGTAAATTTTACCTCTTTCGGGTCCACAGACAGTTTTCCTGTGGTCTCATCGTAGCGGCTGTTCAGGTCGAGGATATACAGCACCCCGTTTTCACCTGGATAGATCAGCTGGTCCGTCTCCGCATCCACCAGGGCAGAACTGTCCCACGCTGTCCAGCTCCTGGGGGCAAAACTGTCCCCGTTTCCGGTCGTGTACAGGACCTCGCCATCCAGGAGGCTGACCACCATAATTCTTGGCTTGCCCTCTCCCGATACACCGCCGCCCAGGTACATCAGCGGATATCCTCTTGGGTCAATGGATCCGGCCCCCTTAAAGGGGTACCCCAGGTACAGAGAGTCTCTGGTCTGCTCTCCGGTCACCAGGTCGATGAAATAGACACGACCGGCAAGCGTTGCATAGATTACCTCTACCAGGTCTTCTTTCTCCTTGGCCCAGTCGTACATATTCATATGGGCTTTGGTCTGTGCGGGCCACTGTACTGCCAGTGGCTGGCCTGTCCAGCCGCTGCCGCCCCAGTAGCTGCCTCCTCCGCTCATCCCGCCGGTGTGCACCG
Organism: uncultured Oscillospiraceae bacterium; assembly: GCA_964523685.1. GTDB lineage: Bacteria > Bacillota > Clostridia > Oscillospirales > Oscillospiraceae > CAJOIG01. The sequence goes on from CAZGAM010000008.1 coordinate 5,519, forward strand.
TCCAGCTGTCCCCGAACTGGACCGCATCCAATGCCGCAACGCCGTAGGAAGAACTGTTTCGGAAATTATTCCCCCGGAAAGTAACAATTCCGGTCACCTGAGGATATTCTTCCGCCCCCAAAAAGTCCATGGTATGTTCTTCATCTGCCTGATACGAGTCCACTTCTTCTCCGTCCACCATAATGGCTGTGGAGGTTATCACGTCCGAATGCCGTCTTTGGGGCTCAAAAGCAGGCGGATCTGTGGGCACCGGCGTGGCAGTGGGTTCCGGAGAAGGGAGGACAAAGCGGGCGGACAGGGTGGAAGTTCTCCCATCTCCTTCTTCTGTCAGAAGACTTTTCGACTTCACCAGAATCATGACAAGACACGCCAGCAGAGCGGCCAATATCACTCCCTGAAGGATTCCGGTTAACCTTTTTCCGTGTTTCATACCTTTCCTGTTCACGCGAAAGCGCTTATCCTCACTGAGTAAAATGAATGTGGTTGTTGATATGATCTATGCAGAAACAGTGATACCCAACACAGCGGCTGCAGTAGCGAAACTCCAGATCCGGGAAATCCCGGTCCGTCCGTCCGCACACCTCGCATCGACGGGTATACCCCTGGGCATTTTGTGCCTTCTCTACCCGGCGGACTGCCTTCTTGAACTCCACCGTTTTGGCTTTCTGCGCTGCTTTTTTGTGGACATTGGATGGGCGGAACAGGTCAAACAGCCACTCTCCGCAGAAGACCAGATAGTTGAGAAGCGCAACCACTGGTACCAGCGCCAGCCCCAGCTGCCCCTGCAGCAGGTAGGAGAAGACGGAGACGGCGAACATAACCGCATCCAATATCGCCAGCCACTTGATTTTCACAGGAATAAAGAAAAACAGCAGCACCCTCTGATCCGGCCACAGGGTGGCAAAGGCAAAGAAAAGCGAGAGGTTTAGGTACGACGAGGAAACCATAACTCTGGTTCCGCTGATCCAGTAATAGACCACAGAATACAAAGCCGTCAGGATCATACCGCTCAGGTAATATATAGTAAAGCGGCCTGTCCCCCAGGCATTTTCCAGACTGGTGCCGATAAAATAATAGAAATACAGAGCCAGAGCAAACAGGAGAAGATTATAGGAGTCCGGCACCAGGGCATACGTCACAAGCCTCCAGATCTGGCCGTGACAGAACAGCGCCGGATCAAAATATAAATAGTAAGCCAGGGTTCCCGTCCGATCCATCTGGCAGAACAGCCATACAAGCACCTTGCCGATCACCACAAAGATCATCAGCTTGGGAATGCCGAACCGGGGATGCTTCCAGCAAAACTGGTCAATTTTCGCGTTTAAGGATCTCATTGCCATCACCTCCCCTTCATCATACCCTTTTCTGCGTGTAAAGTCTACCTATTTTTCGCCTGTCAGACCTCTTTCCCCACGGTTTTTTTGTAAAGATGACGATTTCTCTTTCAAAAGGTGTTTTCTTGTGGTATAGTATACAAAGTATGAAAGTTTCAGATGAAAACATAATAGAGGGAAAAAATGCGGTGAGGGAAGCCATACGGGCAGGAAGAGCGCTGGACAAGGTCTTTCTGGCCAGCGGGAGCATGGACAAATCCCTCTCTTCTCTTGCTGCCCTGGCCCGGAAAACGGGTGCTGTGGTAACCCCGTGCGACCGGCGGAAACTGGATGCCATGAGCCGAACCGGCGCCCACCAGGGCGTCATCGCCATCGCAGCCGCCCGGGCCTACTGCACCATAGAGGATCTTCTCGCCCGGGCAGAGCGCTCCGGTCAGGATCCCTTCCTGGTTGCCCTGGACGGCATTGAGGATCCCCGGAATCTGGGCGCCATCCTGCGCAGCGGAGAGTGCGCCGGGGTCCACGGGTTTATCGTTCCCAAACGCCGCAGTGCCGGGGTCACCGCGGCCGTTGACAAAACCAGCGCCGGTGCCGCCGAGCATATGCCCGTAGCGAGAGTATCCAATCTCACGGCCGCCCTGCAGAGCTTGAAACAGCATGGTCTGTGGATTTACGGGGCAGAAGCGGGCGGCAGCAGCCCCCTTTGGAAAACCGATCTGAGGGGCCCTGTCTGCCTTGTTCTCGGTTCGGAAGGCGCAGGAATGAGCCGCCTTGTCCGGGAGAACTGTGACTTGATCCTCTCCATCCCCCTGCAGGGGAAGGTGAATTCTCTGAACGTGGCCGCGGCGGCCGCAGTCCTCATGTACGAAATAGTCAGGCAGCGCTATGAGTGATCATTATCTTGACAACCTGCTCCCGGATTTTGGGGAATTTTCCCCGGATGCCTTTTTGGACGATTACCAGAACCGCACCCAGACCTCCCGGCCAGCCCAGGCCCAGGAGGGGGAAACGTCCCTGCCGGGGAAAAATGACGCCTCCATCGCCCGGCGCTCCAGAGAAATCGTCCTGCAGGCCCTCAGCGAGACCTTCCTGCAGCATCAAAAGGCCCAGAGAGAGAGCTCGAAGGCCCGGGACCAGGAGACGGAGACGGAGACGGAGGCACAGCCTCCGGCCGAAGCGGAGCAGCACGAGGCAGAGGCATCCCAGCAGCCGACTGGCAAAAAGCACCCTGTCCATGTCTCCGAAGACGGCGTCATTACTTTAGAACTGGAACTTCCCGAGGACGAAGAACCGTTCGAGGAAGAGGAAGAGGAGGACGAAGCGGAAGAAGAAGAGGAGGACGAAGAAAGCGAATCGCCGGCTGAGAAAAAGAAATTCTCCCGGCTTCCTTTCCGAAAGCGCGCCCAGCCTTCGGCATCCGGAGAGGAGCACAGCCTCAAGGACCGGCTTCTGACGCCGATTGCCCGGCGCATCGCGATTTTTGCCGCCCGCAAGGACCTGCAGCGGGCAGAGGCCGCCCGCTGGCCGGATCCGGAGGAAGTGGAGCAGTCCGAGGAGGTCAGTCCGGATAAGGCCTGGAAGTTTTATACCCGTCAGATGCGTCCCCTTCGATTCCGCCTGCACATATGTGTTTTTCTCTCCCTCCTCTTGGCCTGGATCAGTCTGGGACTTCCCATGGCAGGCATTCTGGGCTCGAGCCTGCAGGTGCAGGCCGGTGTCAGCCTGGTGCTGCTGATGACGGTTATGATCGCCGCCCTGGATATTGTGGGTACAGGCATTGGGCAGCTGCTGGACCTGCACCCCGGCGGCGAATGCCTGGCGGTCCTCTCGGCCCTCTTCAGCGCTGTGGATGCGCTTCTGGTCGCCCTGGACAGAGCAGAGAATATGCCCTTCTGCGCTGTGGCTGCCTTCTCTCTCACCGCCGCTCTGTGGGCAGAAAAACTGGAGTGTACCGGCCGGGCCAGGACGATGCGCATGGTTTCCATCTCCAAAACACCCTCCGTACTCACACTGCAGAAAACCAGTCGGGGCGGATACTATCTCTGCCGAACCCAGCAGAATCTGAACGGGGTAGTGCACCGCACGGAAGCTGCGGACAACTGCCGGCGCATTTATGACACAGCCTCCCCCTTTCTGCTGGCGGCGGCCCTGCTGCTGTCTTTGGCTGCCTGCATCACCCACCGCAGTTATTTTCTTCACACTTTTTCCGCCCTTCTGGCTGCCACCGCCTCCTTTTCCTCCTTTCTCAGTTTCCCCCTTCCCTACTCCCGTTTTGCCAGAAAACTCCAGCTGTCCGGAGGTGCCGTAGCCGGGTATGCAGGATGCGAGGAGATCGGCAGAAGCAGCCATATTGTTCTTGTCGATGAGGACCTTTTCCCGCCCGGGAACATTAAATTCAACAGCATCAACATCCAGGATGGCGCCAAGATCGAGAAAGTCGTAGCCTCTACCGCCAGTTTGATCGCCGCATCCGGGAGCGGCACCACCGGCCTGTTTCTGGAGCTGATGGAGCGCCGGAAATACTCCCTTCTCAAACTGGAGGAGTTCCACATCCACGAGGGCGGCGGCCTGTCCGCCAGGGTCAGCGGAGAACAGGTTCTGGTGGGATCCGCCGGGTTTATGAATCTGATGGGGATCCGCCTGCCGCAGAATATGGTGGTGAAAAACGCCATCTGTACCGCGATCAGCGGGGAGCTGGTGGGCGTGTTTATTTTGGATTATGTGCCTGTTTCCAGCGTGCAGCAGGCCCTTCTCACGCTTCTCTCCAGCCGGATGAAGCCTGTTTTTGCCATTCGGGACTTTAACATCACACCGCAGATGATCCAGCAGCTGTTCCGCCTGCCCGCGGAGGAGTTCACTTTTCCTCCCTTCCGGGACCGGTACCGGATTGCCGGCCTGCAAAATCAGCCGGGGGAACTATGCGCCGTACTCTCCCGGCCCGGCATGGGCCCGCTTGTGGACGTGGCGGATGCCGGGCGGAAGCTCTACACCACCAGCCGCCTGGGCACCATTCTCTCCCTGCTGGGAACCGCCGCAGGCATGCTGGTCATGTTCCTGCTGTTTCGTGCCGGCTCTTACGACACGGCTACAGCCGGGAATGTTTTGATATATATGCTTCTCTGGACGTTCCCGGTGGCCTTCCTCTCCTTGGGACAGAGCCGCTGATCTCAATCCGCAGGCGGTTTCAGGCCGCTTCCGGAGATCCGGAATATTCTGTGTTGCCAAGTATTCACAAATTGTGTATAATTCAGTTGATTGACAACTGGTTCATTTCTTACTATGAAATAGGAGTGCAGCAATTATGAGCTACGAAATGAAGAACATCCGCAACATCTGTCTTTTGGGTCATGGTTCCAACGGGAAGACCACGCTGGCAGAGAACATGCTTTCCCTTGCCGGCATGACAGACCGCCAGGGCAAGGTTGTGGATGGGAATACCGTATCCGACTATGACCCGGAGGAAATCCGCCGTCAGATCAGCATCTCTGCCACCACCCTGTATGCCAACTGGCAGGGGTATAAAATCAACATCATCGACACGCCGGGTTTTTTTGACTTCACCGGAGAAGTGTACCAGGCCCTGCGGGTAGCGGATATCGGCGTCATCTGTGTCGCCGCCAAGGAAGGGGTTAATGTAGGCGCTGAAAAGAGCTGGAAGTATCTGCAGAACGCCAACAAGCCCAAGGCTTTCTATATTTCCAAGCTGGATGAAGAACATGCTGATTTTGACAAAACCTTTGACGGTCTCCGGGAGAAGTTTGGAAATTCCGTATGCGCCATGACAGCCCCTATTAAAGAGGGAGACAAATATGTGGGCATTGTAGACGTAATTACCCGCAAAGCCTATAAAATGGACGGAAAGAAGAGGGTGGAAATCCCGGTTCCCGACAGCATGAGCGGCCGGCTGGATGAGTTGTATACAGAGCTTGCGGAATCCGCCGCCGAGACCAGTGAGGAACTCATGGAGAAGTATTTCGAGACTATGGAACTGTCCCCCGAGGAGATCTCCGGCGCCTTGAGCACCGGGGTGGAAGACGGGAGCATCTGTCCTGTCTACTGCGGCAGCGCCGCCACCGGCACCGGTACCCAGATCCTCCTGGATGCCATCTGCTCCGTATTCCCCGCACCCTCTGAAGGCGGCAAGGCCTGCGACCCCTCCGCGCCTGCCAGAGCCATTGTCTATAAGACCATCTCCGACCAGTTTGGCAAGTTCTCTCTGTTCAAGGTAGTGGCAGGAAAAGTAACCTCTGACTTGGTTCTCACCAATGCCCGCAGCAATGCCCAGGAGAAGCTGGGCCATATCTACTCCATGCAGGGCAAAAAGAGCACGGAAGTAAATGAAATCTGCTGCGGCGACATCGGCGCCGTCAGCAAACTGTCGGACACCAAAACCGGCGACACGCTGTGCGCTGCCGGCGCTGTGGAGGCACTGCCCGGCATCACCTTCGACATTCCCTGCTACCAGATGGCCATTGCCCCCAAGGTGAAGGGCCAGGATGATAAGGTGGCCCAGGGTCTGGCCCGGCTCTCCGAGGAGGACCCCTCCTTTACCGTCACCATGAATGCGGAGACGCACCAGCAGGTCGTGGCCGGGGCCGGCGACATGCACATTGACGTGCTGTGCTCCAAACTGAAAAACAAGTTCGGCGTGGATGTGGAACTGAGCCCTGCCCGGGTTGCTTACCGGGAAAAGATCCGGAAAAAGCTGGAGGCCCACGGTCGGCACAAGAAGCAGACCGGCGGGCATGGACAGTTTGCGGATGTAAAGATCCGTTTTGAACCGCAGGAAGAGCAGGAGGATATGATTTTTGAAGAGGAAGTGTTCGGCGGCAGCGTGCCCAAAAACTACTTCCCCGCCGTCGAAAAGGGTCTACGGGAAAACTGCGCCAAAGGCGTTCTGGCGGGATATCCCATGGTCTTCCTGAAGGCCGTGCTTTACGACGGCGACTTCCACCCTGTGGACTCGTCCGAAATGGCCTTTAAGACCGCGGCCGGCCTGGCGTATAAGGAACTGATCAACGCCAACCCCGTGATTATGGAGCCTATCGGCCTGCTGAAAGTAACCGTGCCGGACGCCAATCTGGGAGATATCATGAGCGATATCCCCTCCAAGCGCCGGGGAACCGTGCTGGGCATGAGCGCCCACGACGGCATGCAGGTCGTAGAGGCGGAAGTTCCCCTGGCAGAGATGACTACCTACGCCATCGATCTGCGCTCCATAACCCAGGGCCGCGGATCGTTCACACTGGACTTCATCCGCTACGATGAGACGCCTGCCAACGTACAGCAGAAAATCATTGAAGAGGCCAAGGCCATGGCCGCTGAACAGTAAAAAACCGGGGGGGAAGCCTGCGCTTCCCCCTGCTGCTAGGAGACATCATGAAGCAGAAAAAGCGTTCCCCTGCCCGTCTGGTTGTCCTTCTTCTCGCGATCCTGGTTGCTGCCGCCTGCGTGGTGCTTGTGCTGGCCCTCACCGGTGCAGTCGGCGGTTCTGACAGGCCGGAGGAGGAAGCCCCGGCAGAGCAAACGCCCATTGCGGATACGACCGCCACACCAGAGACCCAGGAGACAGCCCAGGCTCTTCCGGGGGAAGAAGCCCCTGCTGCCGTGGAAGTGGAACTGGCGGAAACAGAAGACATGGGCCAGGAATATATAGATCGGTTTGTGTTCCTGGGGGACAGCACCACCTATGGTATGGGTGCGTATGGCATAATGCCCTTCACCCAGATTTGGACAGATTCCTCCGGCACGCTGGCTCTGTTCAACTGGGCGGTAGATTCCATTGCCTACTACGATCCATCGGACCCAAACACCGCCCAGAGTCTGTCGATTCCGGAATGCGCTGCCAGGAGGCAGCCGGAATATCTTCTCATCACGCTGGGTATTAACGGCATTGCCCTGCTGGATGAAGAAGAATTCAAATCCTATTATACCGACTTAATCCAGGCTGTTCAGGACGCCAGCCCGGACACAAAAATCATCTGTCACTCCATCTATCCCGTACTGGACAGTGTGACGCCGGAGGGAATCGACAACGCCGGCGTCAATGCCGCCAAGGAATGGATTGAGGAAACAGCCGCCGCGACAGGCACCCGCTATCTGAACTCCCACGATTTGCTCACAGACGAGACAGGGAATATGCAAAAGAAGTACAACAATGGAGATGACATGGGCATCCACCTGAATCCGGATGGATTTGAAGTGGTCCTGAACAACATCCGCACCCACGGATGGCAGGAATCACCGCCCTCCGGCCAGTAATGAGAGCGGCGCGCCTAGTGCGGAAAGCGCCGAATACGCAGGAAGGAGGACTTTTATGAACAGCCACGCCCGGGACGGTTTTTACACCCTGTGGACCATCGCCATCCTGATCTGCCTGGCTGCCTGTCTTTTCCTTCTGGCTTATGTCTCCTTCACCTCCGGTGGCACCTCCTCCTCCCCTGTTGCGGAGCAGACCGCAGGCCCTGCCGGGGAAGCCGTCCAGGAACCTTCCCCGGCGGAAGGAACACAGGATGCGTCCCTGCCGGATAACAGCATGCAGCCGCTGCCGGAAGAACAGATCACGGCCCTGCCGGAACAGGCTGCCGGCACGGAGATGCCCCAGGCGTCCTCCCTGTCCTCCCCTGTCCTGGTAGAGACCGCTGACCTGGGGCAGGAATATCAGAATCAGATTGTATTTTTAGGGGACAGCACCACCTACGGGCTCAGCACTTATAATATCCTGCCCAATTACCAGGTTTGGGTACCTGGCTCCGGTACGCTGAGTTTGTTCAACTGGGAAATAGAGAGCATCAACTGCTATTTCCCGGACGGCACAAATCAATCTCTGCCCATCGCGGAGTGCGCCAGTACGGTACAGCCGGAGTATCTGGTCATCACGCTGGGCATCAACGGCGTGAGCACCCTGGACGAGTCCAGCTTTAAAGACTACTATCTTCGCCTGGTGCAGGCGATCCAGGCCGCCAGTCCCAATACCCGGATCATGTGCGATTCCATCTTTCCCGTGTCCGACGCTGTCTCTCCTTCCGGCATTACGAACAGTATGGTGCAGGAAGCCAACGGCTGGATTCTGGAAGTGGTCCAGCAGACAGGGACCCGTTATCTGAATACCGCAGAGTGCCTGACAGACAGCGGCGGACAGCTGATCAGCGAGGTGGATGCCGGAGACGGTCTGCATGTAACGCCGGATGGATATGAGCGCATTCTCACGTATGTACGAACCCACGGGTATCAGTAAATTCTCCCGGATCCTTATCCCTGCCGCCGTCAGTTGTCAAAAAAGCGTCATCTGCTCCGGCGCTTCTTCTTCCGTCTGACTGTCCGGCGGCTCTTCCGCAGGAGACAGTTCTCCTTTTTCATGGATAATGCCCAGAAACAAAAAGATCGGGTAGAGATAGCTGGCGCCGAATGTCCCCAGCTTTTTGGGACCGGCTACGTCCCCCTTCTGCTCCAGAGCTCTCTGGAAGGCCATAAACACACTGCTCTGCGTAATGCTCTTTTCCTTGCGGGAGATGAACATCTCTCCGCTTTGGAGGCCGTCATGGCGGGTGCGTATGGTGTAGGTATATTCCAAGCCCTTGGATGTGTAAAAAGTCTCCCCCTGACAGGCCGTCAATGCCTCCCAGAGGGCCTCTTTTCCCTCTTCCCCCTCTCGCAGTGCCTGTTGAAACTTCTCCCTGGCCTGTTCCCTCTTTGTCATTTTTTATCCCCGCTTTCTCCTCTGACGCTCTCCTGATCCCAAAAGCTCCTTGATTTTTCTCAGAGAGGTATTCACTATGGTATGGGTTATTCTTCTGTCGCTGCTCGCGATTGTTCTTCTGGGTTCCTATTTCTGTTACCGCTACACTTTTTACGCCGATCGCCGCCATGATCCCTCCCCCTGCCAGTTTCCGGAAGGGGATCAGTATGTTCCCTATCGGGAACGGATGATCTCTCTCATGCAGCAGATGCAGACGCTTCCCCGGGAAGAGGTGAGCATCACATCCTCCCGGGACGGGCTGAAACTGGTGGGGTATTACTATCCTGTCCGGGAAGGCGCGCCTGTGCAGATCCAGTTTCACGGTTACCGCAGCTCCGGGGAACGGGACTTCTGTGAGGGCAATCGGATTGCCCGCTCCCTGGGGGTAAACACTTTGGTGGTGTGTCAGCGTGCCCACGGGAAAAGCGAAGGGCATACGATCTGCTTTGGGATCCGGGAGCGGTACGACTGTCTGGACTGGGCCAAGTATGCTGCCAGCCGTTTTCCCCATGTCCCCATCACCTTATACGGTGTTTCCATGGGTGCCGCCACCGTGCTGATGGCCTCGAATCTGGCCCTGCCGGCCAGCGTGAAGGGCATTTTGGCAGACTGCCCGTTCAACAGCCCCTCCGCTATTATCCGCAAAGTGTGCCGGGATCAGCATATGCCCGACATTCTGCTGTATCCTTTTGCCTTTCTGGGCGCGCTCCTATATGGGCATTTCTACCTCTGTCAGACAACCGCCGCCAAAGCCGTCTCCCAATGTAAGCTGCCCCTTGTCCTGATTCATGGGGATAACGATCAATTCGTCCCCTGTTCCATGAGTGAAGAGATCTGCGAAGCCGCCCCAAAGGGGCTCTGTATCCGCTATCTGTTCCCGGGAGCGGGGCATGCTGTCAACAGTCTGTCCGATCCGGAGCGTTACACCCAGATCATGAGCCAGTTTCTTGCCATGACGCAAAAAAATGAGCCCGGGGAACCATGCGTGCAGGCATAATCTTACCAGCTTAGCCGCATTCTTCCAAGCCACCTGGACGCTTGTAAGGAATAACCGGAGATCTACTTCTCAGTAGCGCTCCGGTTTTATGTTTTTATGTTATCAACTTACTGGCGCAACCTGCGTGCAGCTCCTGTTCCGCTGCAGCTTACCCCTTTGGCTGACCTGCATCCACACAGGCCCCAAGTATATCAGCGGTTTCCGCAGGAGCGATGTTCGGTTGACAATTTACGTCTGTTCTTATGTCAAATTGCTCCGGATGCCAGCAGAATAACCCGTCATTTTCCGGACTTACTGCGTTGTCATGAACAAGAAGGAAAAGAGAAATTTGGCCGCAGATTCCCGCTGATGGCTATTTACAGCCAGAGGGAGGCCCCTGGCAGGTTCACACCCCTCTTCTGGGGCAGGATTCGGTTTTTGGAAGTATACGTCGCTTACGAAAACCGGGGTCTGCCTTTTTTGCAGGGCTCCGGTTTATTCGCATGCGTCACGCCAGCAGGAAAAAACATCTCACTTCGATTGCTGTTTTCCCCTGCGCAGGCTGTATCCTGCCAGGAGCAGCAGAGCGCCGCCCGAAACAGACAGAACCAAGATCCATGGCAGCATCCTGGTCTCGTCCCCGGTTTGAGGAGCACTGGAGGAGGTACTGCCTCCGCCTGCACCCCCGCCGGTTCCGCCGTCGTCCGCTCCGCCGCCGGTTCCGCTGTCCCCACTTCCACTGCCGCCTGCTCCGCCGCCGGTTCCACTGCCGCTGGTGGATCCGCCAACATCAGGGGGTTCCAGCGTGGCGGGAGGTTCGGGCTCCTGCCCGGGCGTCGGGGCAGGTGTCTGCGTGGGAGGAGCTGTAGGAGGAATCAAACTCGGGTCTTTTTCCACCGTCACAGAACCGGCCAGCACATATCCGCCGGTCTCTGTCACCGGCAGCCCGTCCCGCATATAGCGGCACCCGCTGGCGAGCATCTCCTGCACAGAACCCTTCTTCGAACTGATGCTTACTGCCAGATCGCTTTGGACTGTTCCCCCGGACAGAGAAACATACTGGCTTTGACTTGTCATAATTCCGTACCGGGTACTGGAGATTGACCCCCCTGCGATGCGTACCCTTCCGCCCCGGACGTACACCGCCCATACAGGATCGCCTGTATTTCGAACTGTTCCGCCGGTCATCGTCAGGGAGCCGCTGGACATATATATCCCGTTGTATGGGCTGCTGATCAGGCCCCCGCTGAGCGAAACCGCGCTGTTGTTGCTGCACACCAGACCGTAACGGCTTCCTGAAATCTCTCCGCCGCTGATCTCTACGCTGCCGCCTGCCGCGGCGATGGCGGTTTTCGACGCAGACAGGGTACCGCTGTGCACTGCCGCTGTCCCGGCGAGGACCGAGAGGCCGAGCTGATCGCCCTGCATGGTGGTTCCATCCAGGGTAAAGGAGCCTCCCTTCACCTCTATAACCGGCGCATCAGTCTCCGACTGGGTGATTGGCCCCGTCAGGGTATAATCTCCGGCCAGCGTGATTGCATCACCTTCTTCTACGGTCAGAGTTGTCTCTATCTGCGCAGGCGCCATCAGCTGCACCGTGGCGATTCCGCCCCGGGACGCCTGCCAGGCCTCCTGGAGAGAATCGTATTCCGCGATCGCCCCGTCCTTCAGGACCCGGAACGAATTTCCCTCTGAAATTCGTTCTACCGTGACCGTACCCTCCAGGACCTCCCCGGCCGTGTCTTCGATTGGCTGACCGTCCCGCACATAGGTGCAGCCGCTTTGCAGCATCATGCCTACGGACTGGCCTTGCCCTGTCTTCACGGCAATTGCCCCGGTAAAGGTGCCGCCGCCCAGCGATGCCGCCGTCGGCCTGTTTGCCTGCACGCCGTACTGCGACCCTTCAATTTCACCACCGAGCACGGTGGCCGTCCCGCTGGAGATGTACAGGCCCCAGCCTTTCTCCTCGCCGATTCCCCTGATGGAACCGCCCCGGATCTCCAGTCTGCCGCCGAAAAGGCACGCGCCGTTGTACTGGCTGTCTATCACGGCCTGGCCGTCAATGACCGCCTTTCCGCCGCTTACATAGACGCCGTAAGCCTGGGCAGTGACCGTGCCGGCTGTGATCTGCATTTCCGACTGTTCCTCGTTGACACGCACGCCGCAGTAGCCCTGCAGGCTGCCCCCGGCAATCTCCGCTACGGCTTCCTCTGCCAGGATCAGCCCGTACTTATCCCCCTGTGCAGAGCCGCCTGAAAAGGCAATGGCTGCCCCCTGGACGGCACGGATGCCGTTGGCGCCGCCGTGAATGGCTCCTCCGCTCACCTCCACTTCAGCCTGCTGTGCAAACAGGCCGCTTCCGCTGCCGGAGCCGCGCATCTCGCCGCCGCGTATGGTGAGCTTCCCCTGCTCTGTGACGGTGACGCCCCAGCCGCTCCCCGTACTGGTACTGACGATGGTTCCGCCGCTGATGTCCCCGGTACCGCCGGCCAGATACACCGGGGTATATCCGCTGGTCAGGGTCCCTCCGGACACAGCCACCGCGCTGTCCGCGCCCGTCAACGTATAGCGTTCCGCAGAAATCTCTCCGCCGGCAACCGTCACAGCTGCCCCGGCAAAGGCGCGTACAGCATACTCCCTGCCCCGGATGATCCCGCTGTTCACAGTCAGTGCTCCCCCGTTTACCGTGAAAACACTGGCTCCCGTACCCGTAATGGTGCATGCCTCTCCTTCCAGAGTGACGGCATGGCCTGCCGTCAGAGCAAGAGGCGCACCGACAGACAGATCCGCTTTGACTGTCACGACGGCGCTTTCCGCCTGAGCCGCCGCGGCCCAGGCTTCTTCCAGGGTGCCATACGCCTTGGTTTCCCCGCCAATGGTCACCTCCGCCGCCGCCTGCCCATCGGAAGCCATGACGGACACACTTCCGGCCAGGGCATCCACTTCCGTATTCTCTATGGTCTTTCCGTCCTGCCTAAACTCATATCCTTCGGCGAGCATACCGCGCACCGACAAGCTGGCCGGCACGGCCACCGCTGCCTCCCCGCCGATAAACACACCGCCGGTGAGGGTGACGACCTCCGGATCCTCCGCATACAGGGCCGCGTAATCGCTTTGGAATGTGCCGCCGCTGAGCGATACTTCCGCCTGGAGCGGGAGGGAGATCGTCTCCGCCAGTTTGGCGCCGATGCCCTGGTCGTTGATCGTCTCCAGGCTGCCCACCACACATAGGGCATACGTGCCGCCGCGGACAGCGCCGCCGGTGACCTCCACAGACCCGGAAGCTGCAATGCCGTAACTTCCGCCGAAAATTTCACCGCCTTCGACCGTCAGCCTGGCGCCGCTGTCCACCACCAGGCAGGGACCCAGGTCCGAACGGAGCGTACCGCTGCGAAGGGTAAAGCTGCCGCCCTGTTCCACCCGGATCAGAGGTGCCTCCCCCTCCCCGGACAGGGAGTATTCTCCGCCCTCCAGGAGCAGTGTCTCTCCCTCTGCCACGGAAATCGTCTCGCCCATCACCAGATTTTCTGTGAGTACCAGAGGTTCCCCGGACTTTTTCGCCTGCTCCAGACGCGCGGAGAACTCCGGTTCGCCGGGAACCACGCGCACCAAACCGGGGATCCGGTCCCCGGTCTCCGGACACTCTTCTTCTCCCTCCCCTGCTCCCCGCTTCCGCCGCCAAAGCCGCTTCCGAGCCGGTGAACGTGCCGCCCCGCAGGACAACGCCTTTCGTGTCGCCGGCATACAGGCCGAACTGCCCTCCGGCAATGGTGCCGCCGGCAATTTCTGTTTTTCCTCCCTGGGCCGCGACCGCAGCGGCAGCACTCTCTCCGGCTTCTATGGTTCCGTCTGCTATCACCACGTAGGCTCCCAGCACCTCCAGACCGGCTTCGGTCCCGGCAGTCAGGCGGCCGCCCCGGATCTCCACCGTGCCGCCCCTGGCGCAGACGGCCTGCTCCGAGCCGGTGAGGCTGCCCCCGGCCACGGTCAGGGTCCCGCTTTCCACCAGCACGCCGCAGCGGCCGCCGCTGACCGTGCCGCCCGCCAGGGTGAGAGAGCCGCCCTGCACAGAAAAGACACTGTCTTCTCCGCTGGAAGTCAGGGAGTATGCACCCCCGTCCCAGGTCACGCTCTCCCCCTCTGTAACCGTCAGGGGCTCAGCAGGAACCGCATCTTGGAGAAGGTGCACGGTTGCGCCGGGTACCGCCCGGGCAGCGGACCAGGCCTCTTCCAGGGTAAGATAGGAGCTGCTCTGCTCCCCCACCGTCACCTGGGCAGCATAGACTGCTGTCTCTTCTTTCCTTTCTATGGTCACCCTGCCGACAATCTGCTGCGCCTGCAGGTCCTCCGGGGATACTTCCCTGTCGTCCTGAAGGAAACAGCACCCCGTCGCCAGAAGGTCCGAAACCGTGCCTTCCGTGACTGAGACAGCCGGCTGGCCCGTCAGATCACCGCCGGAAAGCGAGACGGTGCCTCCGGAGACAGCCAGGGCGGGTCCCGTGCACGCGGCGCTTCCCCCGGTCATGGCCAGGGTTCCCTGCTGCACCTGCAGCCCGCTGGCGCCGGTGACCGAACCGCCTTCCAGAGTGACCCGGCCCTCCCCCGTGAGGAGCAGGGCAGCACCGTCCTCTCCGCCGGTCAGGCTGCCGCCTTGCATTGTCAGCTCTCCCCCGGAAACGGTGACGGCTGTCACCTCGCTGGTGATCTGCGCTTGGGAAACCGTCAGTTTCCCGCCCGTCACCTCCACCGCAGTCAGCCAAATTTTTTCCTCTGCCTCCGGATTTCTCCCGGCCTTCACCGCGCCGTCTTCCAGCTTCAGCTCTCCGCCGCTCAGGCGAAATACAGGCCCGTCCACCGCCTGTATGGTATAGGCGCCGCCGTGGAAGAGCACCTCGCCTTCGCCCAGCGTAAGCGGCCCGGTTATTGTCACATCCTGCAGCAGGGTCAGGGAAGAGCCCGGCTCCGCCGCAGCCTGCTGCCAGGCCTCCTCGATTGTGCCAAAAAGCTGCTCCCCCCTCGGTCCGCTGACCGAGGCGGCCGAAACAGGGCCCTGTTCCGCCCCTGCCGACCCGTCTCCCTCCGGCGTTGCAGTCGGGGCAGTCCCTTCCGGAGTCCCGGAAGGAGCCGGGGACTCTGTCGGTTCCTCGGAAGTGCCGTCCGGAGGCACCGGACCTCCTTCCGGACCCTCCGTTGCCCCATCCGGTGGCGCCGGGGCGTCCGGATCGGCGGGCGCGCCGCTGTCAGGCTCCTGACTCGGCTCCGTGTCGGCTTCAAACGGCTCAGACGCCGATTCTGCCAGAGCATGGGGTGCGGCCGGCCCCAGCTGTACCGCCAGGATCACCAGGCAGAGCAGCAGCGAAAAAAGTCTTCGTTTCATCCAAGGTTCCTCCCGCGTATTGGGTTTTCCCAAATCTTCCGGATTCAACCCGGCAGGCTCTCGCAGGCGAGGGCCGTAAACAGATCCACCGCCTCCGGCAGAAGAGTATCCGGGAAGTCATAGCCCGGGGTATGCAGTGGCGGATAGTTTTCTCCGTTACCTAGGTAAAAAATCGCCCCCGGGCATTGTTTCGTATAGGTTCCAAAATCCTCTGAGGCTCGCCAAAGGGATTCCATCTCCCTTGTGGGAATGCCCAGCTGCCGGGCACAGCGAAGGACCCGGCCCAGACAGGTTTCCTCATTTTTTGTCTCCGGGAATCGGTCCGTCACCTGCTGTTCCATCCGCATCCCGTCCCGGTCCGCCAGCCGCTGTGCCCTGGCCAGGATTTCCTTTTCCATCCGCTGCATTTCCTCCTCCCGCTCCGCGCGCAAAGTCAGGCGGATCTCCCCCTCTCCGGCGGATACGCCAAAGTCCCCCGTGCCGGCACGCAGGCCCACCAGGGTACACAGAGCCAGTCGGGGAGAGAACGCTTTTCCCGCCTCGGCGGCCGAAAGCGTCAGCTCCGCCAGGGCCGGTGCGGGGTTGATGCCCTCTTCCGGAGCGCTGGCATGGCAGGGCCGGCCTGTCATGTGAATTTGCAGTCCCTCCGAGGCAGGCTGGGTAAGGCCGTGCCGATACACCAGGCTGCCCTCCGGATAGCCGCTCAGATTATGGAAGGCATAGATCTCCCGGATCTCCTTCTCCGCCAGCAGGCCGGCGCAGATTTCGGCCCCCCGGCCGATCTCCTCTCCCGGCTGAAACAGCAGATAGACGGTCCGGGGCAGGTCCCTTGGATCCAGTTCCAGTGCCAGCCCGCACAGAGCCGCACAGTGTCCGTCATGGCCGCACTTATGGGATACCCCCTCGGTCCGGGATCCGTAGGGGAGGGAAATGGTCTCCGAAATGGGGAGGGCGTCCAGTTCCGCCCGGAAGGCGGCAGGTGCCGCCTCGCCGCGGCCTGGTTTCACCGCGTAGAACCAGCTGCCGCAGTCCACCACCTGGAAGGTGGTATGGTCCTGCAGGAAGCGGCGGATCCGACGCGCGGTGTCTTTCTCCTGCATGGAAAGCTCCGGGTGCGCGTGAAGTTCATGGCGCAGCGCCGTGATTTTTTTCAGGTTTTCCTCATTCATTTGCTAAGCGTTCCGCCTTTCCGGCTATTTCCCTGGCAAAAGACCGGGCACGCTCCGCTTTCTGGTCATCCATAAAGGGGAGGTCATAGCTTTTGTGCCGCTCGGTGAGCATGCCCAGAAAATGCAGGTGCGAGTGCCTGCAGTACCGGACCAGTCCCTCCTGCCAGAGATCGGATCCCCTCTCCGGGGGATAGCCGCAGGTGGACACAGCGGCGACGGCTTTTCCCTCCCAGAGAGAAGGGCCCTTCTCCCCGCCGTAAAATTTATTCATTCCGTAAACGAACCGGTCCAGAAGCGCCTTCAGAGGCGCTGTACAGTACCAGGAATAGATGGGCGAGGCCAGCACGAGAAGCTGGCTGGCCAGTGATTTTTCCGCCAGAGCGCCGGCGTCGTCCTCCAGAGGACAGCCAAAGGTGCTCCTCTCTTTCTGGCAGGTCCGGCAGCCCCGGCAGGGGTCGATGCGCAGATCATACAGCCGCACCGTCTCCGTTTCCCAGCCCAGCTGCTGCAGCTGGGCCTGGAAGGGGACCAGCAGTGCGGCGGTATTGCCCTGCCTTCGGGGACTTGCCATCAAAATCAGCGCTTTCACTCCAGAACCTGATCCAGCGCCTGGCGCAGCTGTTCCCTGCACTGGGCGTAGCTCTCCCCGGGATGTGCCTCGTAGAGTTTCTTCTCTCCAAGGAAAAGGGATGGTACATAATAATAATCAAAGCGGTCCGCATACGCCGGCTGCCGGCTCTCCTCCACCCAGGTGATCCGGACCGTACCGTAGGCGGGATTGTCCGCAGTCAGTTCCTGAAGGGCTTTTTTGGCATTTCGGCAGTAGGGACACTGCTCCAAATAAAAGAGCGTAATTTCTGCCATGGCTTTTTCTCCTCACTTTCGCGTCAGTACTCGTAGATTCCGCCGCCGGTGAATTCCCGCAGCATGGCGTCCGACGGCAGATACGCAAGATCGATGGGGGTAAATTTCTGCAGCGCGGGCCCTACCTGCCGGATCTCCTGATAGGGTATGTCCTCCGGCACATGGGCAAAAAGCGGCTCGGCAATGGGCCGCATAAGGCAGGCCTCATAGGCAAAGGCCGTGTCCAGTTTTACATCCGCCTGGTTTTTATAGGGAGAAATATTGCGGATCTCCCCTTTGCGCACATTCTGCCACATGCGCATGGTATCCTCCGGATCCGCGCCCCGGAACAGGGCATCCCGGCTCACCCGACGCACCAGGCGCAGCCAGGTGGCCTTGAAGGCGTATTCCCCCGCGTCATCCACAATATTGGACCGGGCGCTCACATAGAGCTTAAAGGCCTCCGGATGGGCACTTGTAATACAGGTATTGAGGGCATGGATCCCCTCAAAAATCACCACTTCCCTCTCCTTCAGCTGCAGGGACTGGCTGGGCTCCATGGTGCGCATCTGCCTGGCAAACTCATAACGGGGCACAAAGATTTTCTTTCCCTGGGAGAGCATGGTAAAGTGCTCGTTGAGAAGGTCCATATCCATGCACAGCGGGCTCTCCAGATCCGGCATCCCCTCCTCGGTCCGGGGCACGGACTCCGGTCGGACGGTCTTGAAGTAATTGTCCATGGAGATGCTGTGGCTGCCTACGCCCCGGCGGGACAGTTCATCCCGGATCTTCATGGCTGTCGTGGTCTTTCCGCTGCCGGAAGGACCCGACAAAAGCACAATAGGACTGCGGGACAGGTTCTGGATGATTTTCTCCGCCGTATCCGCGATGCGCTGATTGTACTGCTGCTCGCACGCTGTGATAAATCCCGCCGGGTTTTCCGCCGCTGCCCGGTTGATTTCCTCCAGATCAAATGCCATCTGCCATCATCCTTTCTATGTACTGTTTCGGGTATTTGGGATTGACCTTTCTGGTCAGAAAACCGCCCGGGCCGGTCACCTTGGTCGATCCGCCGGCTCCCATGGCCAGCACCGGGCACAGTTCCTCCATCATGAGGATATTGTACAAACTGCCTGTATGGGGCTGTGCCCAGCCCACATTTTCGTATCCCCCCGCCATGTACTTCTGCCGGTAGAGATAGTACGGCTCGTACCCGGACGATGTCAGGCGCTCCGACGCCCGGTCCAGCATCCTGCCCACCGAGGGGCCGTCCGGCAGCACAGCAGCCTTCTCCGCCAGAAAAGAGCCGTTTTTCACCGCCAGCGTATGTACGGTGATATTCTCCGGGTGCAGGTGCAGCACTTCTTCCAGACTCCAGGCAAAGGTATCCGGTGTATCGCCGGGCAGACCCGCGATCAGATCCATATTGATCTGAAACGGACCCGCCCTGCGCACCTGCTCCACGGCACGCACCACATCCGCCCCGGTATGGGCTCTTCCTATGGCGGCCAGCACCTCGTCTGACATGCTCTGGGGATTGACACACACCCGCCCCACCCCGTGCCGGCGGAGAACGGCCAGCTTTTCCTCGGTGATGGTATCGGGTCTGCCGGCTTCCACGGTATACTCCCGCAGCGCGCGCAGGTCGAAATGCTCTGCCACCGCCTGGCAGAGCCGGTCCAGCTGCTCCGCCGACAGGAACGTGGGCGTGCCGCCCCCGAAATAGAGGGCAATCGGGCGCTGCCCGGCCTTCCTCACCTCGGCGCCGACGGCGGCCATCTCCCGCTCCAGCGCCTGCAGATAGGATTCCACCAGCTCCTCGCCGGCCGACGCCTTTCGGGAGACGAAAGAGCAGTACGCACAGCGGCTGGGACAGAAGGGAATCCCGATATAAAGGCCCACATCTGCCGTTTCCAGACTCTCTGCTGCGGCCATGGCCGCCCGGGCGGTGAGGCCGCACAGCCGGGCCCGGCTCGGGTCCACATCATACTGCTCGGCAAAATCCGCCTCCGTTTTGCCCTGGCGCAGGATCCGGGCCATCAGTTTACCGGGCTTCACACCCGTGAGAGCGCCCCACACCGGCTTTTCCACACCGGAGGCCAGGCCGGCCCGGTAGAAACTGAGCTTTACCGCCTGCTGCTCCTGGCGGACCCGCTCCTGCAGGTTGTCCCAGCTCTGCACCGTTGCCCGACCCACCGACACTGTGCCGCCCCGCACCAGGCGGCACACCGCCTCCCGGCCAGCCAGCGTCAGTTCCGCCCGGTCCCCGGCTGGCTCGCCCTGGGGATACACCGGCCGCTCGGCGGGAAACAGGGTAAGCAGCATCTGCTCTGCCGCGTATTGATAGCAATGCCCTTGAAGATACAGATTCATACGCCCTCTTGACAGTTCTCTTTTCCATATGTTTAAATAGTATAAGTATAATAGCACACATCCTGCCAATGCGCAATTTTAACTTTTTATTAAGACAAATGCACATGCAAGAATACCCCCGCTTCTAAAGCGTTTGGATGAATTGCATGTATCTTGACAAACACCCGAATCCATGATATAATATATTCAGTTGATAATATTGAAAACCAAGGTGAGAAACAGGGAACATCGCTTTCAGATACCGGATCTATCCGAATACCG
>CAZGAM010000009.1:0-13955 GCA_964523685.1 uncultured Oscillospiraceae bacterium
GCTGTCCCGCAGATAATCTTCCTCCCCGTGAAGAAGATAAACCTGTCCTGGCCCATCCTGGCGGAGCTTTTTCAGTACCGTGTTGTAATTGAAGGGTGCTTTTTCTTTTCCAGCCACGGCAATTCCTCCTTTTCCAGCAAAGGCCGGTTCGGTCCATATTCCATCGATTTACCCACCAACATGGAAATCAGCGAAGAAAACTGGTCACAACTCCCCACTTGACAGGGAAAACAACCAATTTTTTAAGAAAATACTTCCACAATTGGAATTATGCTCTTCCCAGGCTGCAGGGCCTCCGATTGGGCGGCGGTCCTGGGACGGGTGTTACACCATCTGGTTGGGAAGGCGTTTGCCGGCAAGGATATGGAAGTGCAGGTGCGGTACACTCTGGCCCGCGTCGGGACCCACATTGGATATAACGCGGTATCCCGTGCTGAGTCCTTCCTGTTCCGCTATGGCAGCGATCACCGTAAAAAGGTGCCCTACCAGAGATTCCTGTTCTTGGCTGATCTGGGAACAGGAAGGAATATGCGTCTTGGGAATCACCAGGATATGGGTAGGCGCCTGAGGGGCTATATCGCGAAACGCAAAGCAGAGCTCATCCTCATACACTTTCTCGGAAGGAATTTGACCGGCTGCTATTTTGCAGAAAAGGCAGTCTGGATCGGTATGGATTGGACTCATGATTCTCCCTCCTGCCTGATGACCGCAGCGAAGAACAGAAGATCTTCCTCTCCCGTGTTGGAAAGACCGTGGGTATGACCTTTCGGGCAGAAGTGGGCACAGCCGGGAATGACAGGCTCCCAGGCACCGTCGTAATAGCATTTGCCTGTGCCCGAGAGATAATAGAGTACCTCGCAGTTGTCCTCATGGGTATGAATGCCAATGGTAGCACCCGGCTCCAGACGGCCGAGCATGATCCGGTTGCCGTCGAACTGCACGCCCTTGGATGCGAGAGATTTTTCCCCGCCCTTGAAGTGCGGTGTGATGGTCTCCTCCATGTTCGGAAAATGAAAAAGCATGATGGACCTCCTGTTATAAACCCAGTTTTCTGGCTACAAAATCATCTACTATAGCCAGGGCGTTGTCCGTTTTCATTACATTCGTACCTCCGCCCATGGCGGATTCCGGTTTGCCTCCTCCTTTGCCTCCGGTAACGGCGGAAACCTGTCGAATCAAATCCCCCGCCCGGATTCCGGCTTTTACTGCATTGATGCCGCATACAGCCAGGAAGTTGACCTTGTTGCCCTTGTCCGAGGCCAGCACAGCTACAATATTGGGTTCCTTCTCCCGGAGCAGATCTCCTATCTGCCGCATATGGGCGGCGTCTGCCTCCGGAACAGAAGCGGTCAGGACCCGCAGGCTTCCCACCTGCCGGGTGTTGAACAGCATCCGGGCCGCCTCGCCGGATGTCTCCCTGGCTTTCAGTTTTTCTACTGTCTGGTGCAGGGATTTCAACTCGTTCATGATGGAGGCTGCCCGCATCTCCAGTTCATTGGGCCGGACCTTCAGGAGGGCAGAAGTACGATTTATCTCCTCCTGGGCGTGCCGCATGATGGTCAGCGAGGCTTTGCCTGTCACCGCCTCAATACGGCGCACGCCACTGGCCACCGAAAACTCGCTGAGAATGTGAAAAACGCCTGCTTTGGCTGTATTGTCCAAGTGTGTGCCGCCGCAGAATTCCACCGAGTAGCCGCCGCCCATATCGACTACACGCACGGTGTTCCCATATTTTTCACTGAAAAGAGCAATGGCTCCTCTCTTTTTGGCCTCTTCTATGGGCAGCACATCTGTATGTATGGGATAACCCTCCAGAACAGCATCGTTGACCATGGCCTCGACCCGGATGAGTTCCTCCGCCGTCATAGCGGAGAAATGGGTAAAGTCAAAGCGGAGCCGGTCCGGTTCCACCAGAGAGCCAGCCTGGTGGACATGCTCTCCCAGGATGGTTCGCAGTGCTTTGTCCAGCAGATGGGTGGCGGTATGGGCCCGCATAATGGCCTTGCGCCGATCCGTATCGATGGAAGCCGTTACCTTGTCTCCCAAGTGGAGAATGCCGCCGGATACGATGCCGTAGTGCATGTATTTTCCGCCTTTGTTTTTCTGCACATCGGTAACAGTAAACGTGGTGTTCCCGCAGGTTATGAGGCCCCGGTCCGCTACCTGACCGCCCATTTCCGCGTAAAAAGGCGTTTTATCCAGTACCACAATGCCTTCCACCCCCGGCATCAGCTGCTCGGCCTGCTCGTTCTCGACGACCAGCGCTACCACGCTGGCTCCTTCCAGGGAAGTGTGGTCATAGCCTGCAAACTCGGTTTCCTGGACTTCTTTGCCAAACTCTACGCCGGCCCAGCCAAGATCACCCAGCGCCTCCCGGGCTTTTCTTGCCCTCTGGCGCTGCTGCTCCATGAGATCCTGGAAGCCCGACTCATCTACGCGCATGCCCTGTTCCTCTGCCATGTCCGTTGTCAGATCCAGGGGGAAGCCGTAGGTGTCGTAGAGCTTGAAGGCGTCGGAACCGGAGAGCACCTTTTCACCAGCCTGCTTATGGGCTGTCAGCATCTCGTCAAAGATGCGCATTCCGCCGTCAATGGTGCGGGCGAAATTTTCCTCCTCCATCCGGACCACTTTGGTAATATAGGCCTGCCGCTCCCGAAGTTCCGGATAGTGCCCCTCATTTTCATGGATCACCATGTCCACCACGGCATACAAAAAGGGTTCATTCATTCCCAGCATCTTCCCATGGCGGGCAGCCCGGCGGAGCAGGCGGCGCAGCACATAGCCCCGACCCTCATTCGAGGGGAGCACGCCGTCGCAGATCATCATGGTGGAAGCGCGGATGTGGTCGGTGATCACGCGCAGGGACACATCGGTTTTGTGGCTCTGACCGTAGGCGGCCCCGGTGATGCGGGTCACTTCGTTGGTGATATTCATGACTGTATCCACATCGAAAAGGGAGTCCACATTCTGGCACACGACAGCCAGCCGTTCCAGACCCATTCCGGTATCAATGTTTTTCTGAGCCAGTTCTGTATAATTGTCATTTCCGTCGTTATCAAACTGGGAGAAAACAATGTTCCATACTTCCATGTATCGGTCACAGTCGCATCCTACGGTGCAGGTTGGTTTGCCGCAGCCATACTTGGGACCCCGGTCATAGTAAATTTCGGAGCAGGGACCGCAGGGGCCGGAGCCGTGTTCCCAGAAGTTGTCTTCCTTCCCAAAGCGGTAAATGCGCTCCGGGGGAATGCCTATCTCATCTCTCCATATGGCGTAAGCCTCCTCGTCGGCAGGGGTAGTCTCATTGCCGGCAAATACCGATGGGTACAGCCGGTCCGGATCCAGTCCTACCCACTGCGGGCTGGTCAGGAACTCCCAGGCCCATGGGATGGCCTCTTTTTTGAAATAGTCGCCAAAGGAGAAGTTGCCCAGCATCTCAAAATAGGTGCCGTGGCGGGCTGTTTTGCCTATATTCTCAATATCTCCCGTGCGGATGCACTTCTGACAGGTGGTGACCCGGTGGCGGGGCGGCTCCTGCTCCCCTGTGAAATAGGGCTTCATGGGAGCCATGCCGGAGTTGATCAGCAGAAGGCTGGCATCATTTTGAGGAATGAGAGAGAAGCTTGGCAGGCGCAGATGTCCTTTGCTCTCAAAGAAAGACAGAAACATCTCCCGCAGGTCGTTGACGCCGAAGTTTTTTTCCATTTGTGTCCCCCTTTAGTGATAGATGTAGTTCGGGTTGTGCGGACCGGATACGGTCCATGCGGGCACAGGGTCCCGCCTCTGCCACAGGGTTTCCCGGCCGGAGGCGGGTTCATGCACAAAATTAATGACTGGCGGCAAACGCGTTGAATTCGTCGCTGTTTGTGAAGAAAGTGGACACGCCGTCTACGGAGTACCAGTACCAGTAGTCGGTGGAAGCCGGGAACAGCACAGCCTGAATGGATGCCATGCCCGGGTTGCAGATGGGACCTGCCGGAAGGCCTTCATACAGATACGTATTGTAGGGACTGTCGATTTCCATATCCTCGTAGGTCAGGTCAAGGGTACTGGTGCCCTTGATGTAGTTTAAAGTACTGTCCAGCTGCAGTTTCCACCCCGCGTTCAGACGATTATAGAGGACGGAGGCCATGTTTTCCCGCTCGCCTTCTGTGGCGCCTGCTTCTTTTTCAATAAGGGAGGCCATGATCAGCACATCCCGCACAGACATATTCCGCTGCGCGGCAATCTCTTCCACATCGGCCTCTTTCAGCCGGCTCTCCAGGTTGTCCAGGAAACGGCTGATCGCCATGGTGGCGGACTCGCCGGTGTAAAATTCATAGGTATCCGGGAAAAGGTAGCCCTCCAGCCGGGTGTCCTCCCCAAGCGGCAGGTCGCTCAAAAAGTCGTAGTTGAATGCATAGGTCTCCAGCGCGTTGTAAAGATCCGCTTTGGAGCAGACCTTGTTGGTCTCCAAAAGCGTAAAGATCTGATCGGTTGTATAACCTTCCGGGAAGGTGATCTGAACTTTCCCCTGGCTGTCAGAGCCGTACTGCATCGTAGTGACAAGAGCCCAGTAATCCAGAGACGTGTCCAGCGCATAGGTGCCGGGATCAATTTTAATATTGGCGTCGGAGAATTGGGCATAGAACTTGAAAAGCCATTTATACTCAATAATGCCGTTGTCTTTCAAAGCGGAGGCTACCTGATCAATATCTACTTTGATGGGAACCTCCACTTCTTCCCCATCAATGGTCTGGGTAACCGTTGTGGGCATATCCCCCGTAGGCTGGTAGGGCAGTATTTCTACAATGCCTGACCGGTCTTCCTTGTTGAGAGCTAGTACATCCACGGCACACATCCAGGCGAAGCAGGCGAGAATAATGCTCAGGCAGATGACGAACAGGCCGTACATCAGTCCACCGCCCAGTCCGGTCCGCCCGTAGCGGCGAAAGCGGATCGGAAGATAATCCCGAACTTCCGGAAGATCATCCGGGTCGGTATAATCCACCTCATCCAGCTCGGAATCATATACGAGCATCTGGCTGGGGCGCAGGCGCCGGTGAAGGACAGGAGATTCTGTGACTTTCAGCGCATGCTCCTCTGCCCGGCTGATCAGGGCGCTGCGCTCTTTGCGCCGCAGATGTCGGCGGGGATTGGCCTGGTCGCTCTTGCTTGCGCTTTGTCTGCGCTTTATCCTTTCATTTGCTGCAGGGGAGGAGCGCCGGGCGCGGGAAGCATGGCTGTCACGCCGATGGGGTTCCTTTCTGCTGCTTCTTGCCTGCCCCTCTCCGGTGCGGCTCCTGTTCTCCTCTTCATAGGAGACCGGGTCGTCATAGTCTGCGGGTTGATAGGCATCGCCAGCGGGGGTCTTTTTTGCCATAAAAATCTCCTTTATTATCAAGTCCATCCAGCAGAGGGACGGATCCTGTCCGCTGCGGGGCTGGATTTCGGGGCAGCAGGGAAAAACGTTTCTCTGCCCCTGAGACGGTTCGAAATATCTCCGGCTGGAGAGTTGCCTGATTTTTCGGAACAAGGCAGAAAATTTGCCTCTCCGCCGTCAGGGTTCGGCCCGGCGCTGGTTCGTTCTTTTGAGGCGAAGTACTTTCAGTACAAAAAAAGGCAGCTTCATCTGCCTGCCCAGTCGCCAGGGTTGGTGCAGGAGCCTGTACAGCCATTCCACCTTGTGCCGCTGCCAGCTTTCCGGGGCACGGGGCACCACACCTGCCAGGATGTCCAGACTTCCCCCCACCCCGATCAGGACGCCGGAGGAGAGATGAGCTCGGGCTTGTTCCATGAAAAGTTCCTGCCGGGGTGAGCCGAGACCGGTCAGGATCAGGTCCGGGTGCAGCTCGGTCAGGGCTTCCCAGACAGGAGCCGGATCCTGAAAGTAGCCGTCCTGGAAGCCGGCAACCGAAACAGCGGGATGCTCCCGCATTACCCTCCGGGCCGCTTTTTCCCCGACGCCGGGTTTTCCCCCCAGCAGATAAATGGAACCGTGGAACGTGTCCAAAAGGCGCATCATGAGGTCACAGCCGGTAACCCGCTCCGGCACCGGCGTTCCCAGTACCTGACTGGCCCAAACAATGCCAACACCGTCCGGCAGCGTGAGATCGGCGTGCTCCAAGGCCTCCCAAAGGGCGGGCTGCTTCTGACTGAGGAGGACAATCTCCGGATTTGGGGTGCAGACATAAGAGCAGAGGGGGCACTTTGTCAGAGCCTGAACCTGCTCGGCTGCCTGTTCCAGGGTGAGTGCGTCAAAGCGTACCCCCAGAATCCGGACAATCATAACTGGGAGAAGACTTCCCCAATGTTGCCTCGGACAAGTAAATCCGCTTCGTTGTCCCGGGGTGTAACGCCCCGGTTCACCAGCACCAGCCGGTGACCCCGGTAATAGTTGATGAGTCCGGCGGCAGGATATACTGCCAGACTCGTTCCGCCTACAATCAGCATATCGGCCGAGAGAAGATGCTGTATGCTTCTTTCCAGGATATCTTCATCCAGAGGTTCCTCATACAACACGACATCCGGACGGACAATTCCTCCACAGTCACAGCGGGGAATACCGGTTCCCTCGTTAATGAAAGAGGGGGGATAGGGCTTTCGGCACCGGGAGCAGTAACAGCGAAGGGTGGAACCATGCAGTTCCAGCACTTCCCGGCTCCCGGCAGCCTGGTGCAAACCGTCTATGTTCTGGGTAAGAACAGCCTTGAGTTTGCCCTCTTTTTCCATCCGCGCCAGCCACAGGTGGGCGGCATTCGGCTTGGCATCTTTCACGACCAGCTTTTCCCGGTAGAAGCGATAAAATTCGGCGGGATCCCTCTCGAAGAAAGAATGAGACAGAATGGTCTCCGGGGGATAGGCCCATTTCTGGTTGTACAAACCATCCACACTGCGGAAATCCGGGATTCCGCTCTCGGTGGATACGCCGGCACCGCCGAAAAAAACGATGGAATTACTTTGCTCCACCCACTGCCGCAGGGTTTCCACTGCCTGATCCATGTAGCAGCCTCCTTGGCTCTTTTTCCGAGATTTTCAATCCTTTGCAATTATAGTATATTATCCCGAAATTTTCAATAACTGCCGTAAAATGAGCACGCTAAGATTCTTATTTTTTTCCGGTTGCTGGCGCAGGAGGCGGGAAATGCAGGCTGGAGACCCTGTCTGCGGCGTTTCGTCTGCCATCCCGGGGAGGCTGGGGAGAATGGAGCTGCCTCTTTACTTATGACAAGGAAGGCGGGAAAAGGGAAATCCGGCGATATCCTTCGCGCTCAGGAGGAAAAATTTCTTTGAAAATAGAGTAGAAATCAGAAAGAGTTTGTGATACAATTATGTCAATATGACAAGCGACCCGCTGAGCGGGAACATGGGGGAGGAAAAACGATGAATTGTCCCTACTGCAACTTTGGTGAGAGCAAGGTGATTGATTCCCGGCCTGCCGACGACGGCAGCGCCATCCGCCGCCGGCGTGAATGCCTTCGCTGCGCCAAGCGGTTCACGACCTACGAAAAAGTGGAGCAGATGCCTCTGGTGGTGGTAAAAAGAAATGGCATGCGCCAGACTTTTGATAAGGTAAAGCTCATCAACTCTATGGTGCGAGCCTGTGAGAAGAGGTCTGTACCGCTGGAGAAAATTCAATCTATCGCGGATGGGATTGAGTCAGAGCTGCAGAGCTCGCTGGAGAGAGAGGTGGAAACGGCTGTCATCGGCGATATGGTTATGGAGCAGCTGAAAACGGTGGATGAAGTGGCTTATGTTCGTTTTGCCAGTGTTTATCGCCAGTTTAAGGATATCAACACCTTTATGGAGGAGCTGACAAAGCTCCTGGACGAGAAGACCAAAGACGATGCCGGCGCCTCCAGCGGAGAGGTGCATTTTCGTAAAACGCAGAAAACCCTTTGAGCGAGTCGAAACGGAAGAAACTCCTGCCTGGAGCCGGGGAACATAAGCAGAGGCCTGTGACCCGATTGCTGTCCCAGGAGAGGAAGCAGAGGGATTTGGACCGAGCGGGGACAGGACGGTTCAGGAGAGGATTTGCAGGATGTTGATTGGCTGTTTGAGTTTATGCAGAGGGGTACACTATGGAGGAGAACCTGGGATTTGTCCGCGATGAGCTGGATATCAAGATTTTAATTTTATTCATCCTGAAACAGCTCCCAAAACCGGTGGATCCGGTGGTGCTGACCGATTTAACGATGTTCGATGGCGGCTTTACCTGGTTTGACTACCACCGATGTCTGGAACATCTGATCAAGACGAAGCATATTGAGGAAGTTGACGGGAAACTGGTTATCACAGAGAAAGGAAAACGAAATTTGGATACAGTCAGTTCCAGCCTGCCCTATTCTGTCCGGGCCAAGGCAGAGAGACTTGCTGCCCCGGTCGCTGCCAGAATGCTCCGAAACAGCATGATAGAGACAGCTGTGGAAAAAAGTTCCAAGGGCAACTATTCCGTAAGTATGCGCCTGTCCGATGCAGTAGGGGAGATCCTTTCCCTGCGCCTGACCGTACCGGACGAAGAAACAGCGAAAAAAATGGAAAAAAATTTCCAAAAACAAGCGGAAGTGATTGTGAATACCCTTGTCAACGCACTGATGGAAGAAACACCATAGAACAGGACAGAAGCAGGGAGATCGAAAATCCCCATGTAGAGGCGGGGACAGGATGGACAAAGCTCTGCTGAACAGGAAACGGTGACAGAGAGGGGAAAGAAGATGGCAGCAAAATTTGAGATCATACAGCGAAATAATGGCGAGTATGGCTTTCAACTGTATGCCAGAAACGGAAAAGTCATTGCCCTCAGCGGAGAGCGGTATGACAGTGCTGACAGTTGTATGGCAGCAGTTGCTGCGATGCAGAGCCGCTGCAGCGTACCGGTGTGGGATAGGACAAAAGCAGAAAGCGGACCTTCTGCGGAAAGCAGGTTTGAACTGTACAAGGATCCTGCCGGGGCGTTTCGGTTTCGATTCACGGAAGAAAACGGCAGAGTCCTTGCCGTGAGCGAGGGATATAAGGCAAAAGTCAGCTGCTTAAACGCCATTCAGTCGGTGAAGAGAAGTGCTCCCGAGGCCAGTGTCCAGATCTGCACGGAGGAGATGCCATAGCCGGCCAATGGACGGTTCGAAACAGGAAGCATCTCCGATCTTCTTTCGAACAGATTTCTGATCCGGCCGGGAGCTGGAAAATCAATCGAGTGGGAAAGGGGCAAGGCAGGGTGCCCTGTTTTCTCGTTTCAAGTCCGCCGTGGCAGCTTTTGGGATGGGTCCGTGACTGCCATCGGATGGGGCTCATGTTTTTTCTTCCGTTTCCCGTATATCCGAACGCAGAAGGACTTTCCCGATGGTAATGAGCAGAATTTTACAATCCAGGAAAAGGGAAAATCTCTTCAGATATTCCTGGTCATAAGCGGCTTTCTGATGGATGTCCAGTTTGTCTCTTCCACGGATCTGGGCCAGGCCTGTGAGGCCGGGCCGAAGAGCATACACGCCGGCTTTCCTCCGCAGCGGCTGAATGTCCGTCTCATCGGGAATAAGCGGCCGCGGGCCGACCAGGGACATGGAGCCGGTCAGAATCTGAAACAGCTGGGGCAGTTCGTCTAGACTGCTGTTTCGCAGAAATTTGCCCAGGGGAGAGATGTGTTTTCCCTCTGTGTCCATGCTCCGGAATTTCCATAGAGTAAAAGATTTCTCATATCTTCCCACCCGCTTCTGCCGGAATAGAACAGGCTGTCGGGGAGAAGAGATTTTTATAGCCGCAGAGAGTACCAGCATGGGACATGCCAGAAGAAGGAGAGCAGCAAACGACACCACCAGATCCAGGGCACGCTTACAGGGCAGATACAGCCTCTGGCTGGTTGTAAAGGAGATTGTAGTCATTTCATCCAATTCCAGATTCCCCCTTTCAAATATTCTGCACAGGAGCAGAGCGGGAGATTGGCGTTCCCACGCTTATACTCTATCTTCAGCCGCCCGGTTGGAGAATCCTGTTTGCAGCCCGAAGTATGAAAAAATGCCGCGAAAAATCTTGTTTTGATGGAACGCGCAATACGACAAGCGACGATTGCAGCTTGGAAAGAGAAAGGAAATCATCTGGTTCGCGCAGGCATATACGCTCAAAAAAACCGGAGATCTACTTTTTCGTAGTGCTCCGGTACTTTTATGGAATGATTGGCTGCGGCAAAGGACGGCATGTCAGATTTTACAAAAAACCGCTCCAGAAGGTCAAAGGATCTGTGCCTCTGCATGGCAGGGGGAAAATGGTGTTTTCCGCTCTTGGAATGGAGTCATCCTGCAGCCGAGGACCAGAGAAAAGTTGGCCTCCCATCAGATGAAACAGGCACCTAGCCGAACACGGAGATGGCATCGGTCAGGCGTCTGATAATGTTTTATTTTGGCCTGTCGTTTTCAGAAATGGGCTGGATACCGCCCGATTCGATCTTGGGAACCTGCTGTCGGGACTCAACAGCGTGTTCCCTCCTCGGCCTTTAGACGCTGAACCTCCGCCTGCAAACGCTGGTTTTCCGCTTGCAGGTTCTGGATCTCCTGCTGCGCCTGCGCTATACGCTGGTCCGACTCCTTCTGGACCGCATCGATTTCCGGCTGAAAAAGATCCCGCAGCACTTCAAACATATCCGCACTCTCCTTTATGCTCTCTATAATATCTGGGTTCGCATACATGGACGCATCCAGAACGGAATTCAAAAGATCCCGCTCTCTTTTGTCTGTTACGCTGCGCGCATAGATCAGTGCCTCCCGCATCTCCTGCTCGGTGACACCGCCAGTCACGAGATGTATCCAAGGGTATTCCTTGGGGTTTAGTTCTTTCATGACAACAATCTGGGTTGGGAACATAACGGCTTTTGTTATGCTATAAATGCCTGGTTTTCTTTCTGTAATCTCAATATTATGTTCTTTCAGATACTGGATCAGACTGATCGGCTTTTCTTTCCGGAAGAACGTGATCGTGACTTCATCCAGAGGCCGCTTTTCCGATGCCGTTTCCCCGCTCTTGAAAAAGCATGCGCATGCCTGCATATACGATAGACTATTTATGTCGAGAGATTCGTCTTTGCTGTCAATCAAATTGAACATCCGAAAGAAAGAGCCGATGTCATCATCTAGGACAGCGTCCCTCTTCTTTCTAATAATCATGTCAACTTGCAGGTCCATGTCATCCAACTGTACATCTCGCATGAAGGTTATGCCTTCCCGATCTTTTTTATGATCCATTTCACTCCCGCCACCGCAGCCGCCTGCCAGGCTCTTTGTTTGGTTCCATACTCATCGGCTGCCGTATGTCTCCTCCTTATTCAATATTCAATTTCTAATGATTTTATAGATTATTATTTAGTAAGGAAAACGGGAACAGAATCCTATGGCGAGTCCCATGGGTCTATTCTTTTTGGACCCTCTGAGAAACCGCTCGCGCTTATTCCTCTTTGGACAGACATTCTCGCAATGATTGCATGTGTGCTATTATATCTTAAAAGATAGGTGATGTCAATCATATTTTCTGATTTTTTAAACCTGCTGACATTGGTTTCCCCCATAGCGGCAGGGAAGTAGCTTCTGCATGCAAGTATTTTCCAAAAATATTTCTGAAAGTAACAGGATATTTATTGTAACTTTGAGCCACAATTTTTCTTTGTCTTGCCCCTTAATTATGATGAGACTTTTGTATTATTGGGCTTGATCAAAGCGGGGACTCTTGGTCAATCCGCCATAAGGTGCTGCTGGAAAGGCGAGGGAGTGGGACAGGGAGGTACAGGCCTTGTGAGCCCGATTCCAGGCATGGAAACGACGCAGCAGACAGAAGGGGAGTTGACTAGAGCGATGGGTATGTCGCCGTCTTGGGGGCAAAGTAAGATACATGCGCACCGGCAAGTTGTACCGTCAGAATTAGTGAACCGGAGCACCGCAGATTGCGGCACTCCGGTTATTATCTAAGTTTTGGAGGCTTAGGGCAGACCCATTCTTCACCGCCTCTTCTTCTGATACCGACGAGCCATTTTTTACCATTGGAGACCTCTCTTGTAGCCTATTTGGCTGCAGATCTCTCACGATAAGAAGGGCAGGAAGAGTTGGCGTTCCGTCAGATACCCCCCAATCGGTGGCAGGCCGCCTGGCGGCCGTTCCTCTCCTGAAGAGGAGGCTCAATTTCAGAGCATTCCGGCTCCGCATAGGGGCAGCGTGTGCGGAAACGGCATCCGCTGGGGACGTCAATGGGACTGGGGATCTCCCCCTGCAGCAGCTGCCGCTGATCCTCTCTCCGGTGGGGATCCGCTTTGGGGATAGCCTGGAGGAGAAAACGGGTATAGGGATGAAGCGGGGAGGAGAAAAGATCCGAAACAGGAGCGACTTCACATAATTTTCCCAGGAACATGACGGCTACCCGGTCCGCCATGAAACGGACCACGGACAGATCGTGGCTGATAAACAGGTAGGTAAGCTGGAACCGCTCCTGCAGATCTTTCAGCAGGTTCAGAATCTGGCTCTGCACCGACACATCCAAGGCGGAAACCGGCTCATCGCAGACAATCAGCCGGGGACGCAGGGCAATCGCCCTGGCAATGCCGATGCGCTGGCGCTGTCCACCGGAAAACTGATGGGGATAGCGGTAGAGAAATTCAGAGGGGATGCCCACTTCATCCAGAAGTTCCTGCACGTTCCGTGTGACGTCGTTCCGGTCAGAACAGACATGATAGGTTTCCAGAGGCTCCGCCACAAGATCCCGCACGGTCATGCGGGGATCCAGGGACGCGTACGGATCCTGGAAAATCATCTGCATCTGTCTGCGGTAGGGGGCAAACTGCTTCTCACGCAGATCAGTCAGATCGACACCGTCAAAATAGACTGTTCCGGATGTGGGTTTCAAAAGCCGGATGAGAGAACGGCCCAGCGTGCTTTTTCCACAGCCGGACTCCCCAACCAGCGCCAGGGTCTCCCCCGTGTGGATGGAGAGATCCACTCCGGATACGGCGTGAATTTTCTTGCGGCCTTTCGCGGGAAATTCCTTCACCAGGTTTTTCCCTTCCAGCAGAACTTGCTGCGTCATCATACTTCATCCTCATAAAAGCAGCGGCACCAGTGGCCGGGTTTCTGTTCCGCCAGTTCCGGCTGCTGTTTCCGGCAGAGTTCCTGCGCACGGGGACAGCGGGGGGAAAAAGCACAGCCGGCGGGGAGGTGGAGAAGGTTCGGAACCACTCCGCCGATTGCAAGCAGCCGGCGGGGGTTTTCCTTCTCCAGATCGATAATGGAATTCATCAGCCCCCGGGTATACGGGTGAGCGTGGTGATCAAAAAGAGTGAAAGCGTCTGCCTGTTCTACGATTTTCCCCGCGTACATGACGTATACGCTGTCGCACATTTGGGCAATGACCCCCAGATTATGGGAGATGAGAAGCACACTCATGCCAGTTTCCCTGCTGAGGGAGCGGATCAGCTGAAGAATCTGCGCCTCTATCGTGACGTCCAGAGCGGTCGTCGGCTCATCGGCTATCAGCAGGCGGGGCCGGCAGATCATGGCCATGGCGATCATGATCCGCTGCCGGAGCCCGCCGCTCAGCTCATGGGGGTAGGAAGTATACCGTTTTTCCGGCTCCGGGATCCCCACCTTTTCCATCATCTGAAGGACTTCCTCTCTGGCCCTGGAGCGGCTCTTCTTCACATGCAGAAGCAGGGCCTCCCGCATTTGTTTGCCCACGGGTATGACCGGGTTCAGGCTGGTCATGGGCTCTTGAAAGATCATGGCGATCTCTTTGCCCCGCACGGACTGCATCTCCCGGTCGGAGAGTGCGGTGAGCTCCCGTTCCCCCAGACGGATGCTGCCGCCGGTAATCCGTCCGGGGTATTTGATGAGACCCAGCACGGAGCGGGCCAGCATGCTCTTTCCGCAGCCGGATTCTCCCACGATGCCCACAATTTTTCCCCTGGGAACATCCAAAGACACCTCATCCACCGCAGGGACATAGCCCCGTTC
>CAZGAM010000009.1:13965-14472 GCA_964523685.1 uncultured Oscillospiraceae bacterium
TAAAGAAGCCGGAACGGAGATTTTCAATTTGCAGTGTCAACTCTTCCATGACTTCTCCTATTCGTTGTTGAGGTGGGGATCCAGTGCATCCCGAAGACCATCTCCCAGAAAATTGCAGGCCAGTACGACCAGCATGATGGCAGCGCTGGGGGCGAGACTGATCCAGGGAGCGTTGTAAAGAAACTGCCTGCCCAGGTTTACCATGAGACCCCAGGAAGAGTTGGGCAGCTGCACGCCCACACCCAGAAAGCTCAGAGAACTCTCGGAGAGGATGGCGGAGGGAATGTTCAGCGTGAACAGTACAATCAGGGCGGGGAGCGTATTCGGGAGAATGTGTCTCAAAATCACCTGCAGAGGCTTTACCCCAATGCTCCGGGCAGCCTGAATATATTCTTCTTCCTTCAGAGTAAGCGTCTCGCTTCGGGCCACTCGGGCCACACTGGCCCATTCAATCAGCGAAAGAGCCAGGAAAATATTGAGTACGCCTCCCCCTAAGGTATACATACT
>CAZGAM010000009.1:14482-25208 GCA_964523685.1 uncultured Oscillospiraceae bacterium
ATAATAACCATGGCCAGAAGAAGAGAAGGAAAGGCGAGCATCACATCGGCCAGCCTCATGATCACGTAATCCACCCAGCCGCCCGCATAGCCGGCCAGGATCCCCAGTGCCACGCCGATGAGCATGGAAGCCAGGGTGGGAATCACACCCACCGCCAGGGAGATTCGGGCGCCGTACAGCAGCCGGGTGAGCACATCCCGGCCGTTCTCATCCGTGCCGAGAAGATGGGCGGCGGAAGGGGCCTGCAGGCGGATGGTCGGATCTCCCGTGGTCTGGTCATATGGGGTGAGGACAGGGGCGAATACAGCCGCCAGCACGATGAGAAGGAGAAACAGGGCGGACAGCACCGCCGCTTTGTTTTTCCGCGCCATGCGGTGCAGCTGAACCGACAGGCCTTCCTTCTCACCGATCTGCCTGGCAAGGTCCTCACTGAGGGTATCGGCCTTCGTTTTCCATCGCGCCATGTTACGCCTCCTTCCGGATCCGGGGATCCAGGACACTGTAAAGGCAGTCAGCCAGGAGATTGCCTGCAATGACCAGCACCGTGGCAAAGATCACGGTGCCCTGCAGCAGGGGAATATCCCGGCTGGCGATGGCATCCACAGCCAGCCGGCCCAGGCCCGGCAGAGAAAAGATCGTCTCCGTGATGACCGCTCCGGAGAGCAGGGTGGAGATTTGGATGGCCATGACCGTGATGACCGGGATGAGCGCGTTCCGAAGAGCATGGAAGACCACGACGCCAGGGATGCTGCGGCCTTTGGCCCTGGCGGTATCGATGTAATCGGAGGCCATTACCTCCAGAAGGGTAGAGCGGGTGAGCCGGGCTACGGATCCCGCGCTGTTCCAGCCCAGGGCAACCGCGGGCAGAATGTAGGAAAGCAGGCCGTGCTCTGTCCCCTGAAGGGGGAACCACTTGACTCGGAAGGCAAGAAAAAACTGCAGGACCATGGCTGTCATAAATACAGGTACGGATACGCCCAGCAGGGAGAAACCCATCCCCAGACGGTCCGCCAGCTTATCCTTGTGCATGGCGGATACCACTCCGCAGAGTATGCCCACGACCCAGGCAAAAACAGCCGCTGTCACCGATAGCCTGATGGTCACAGGGAAGTAGGCGCGGAGCAGTTCCGCCACAGGCCGGTGATACTTGATGCTCGTGCCCATATCTCCGGTCAGAAGGCCGGTGAGATATACCCAGAACTGGATATACCAGGGCTTATCCAGCCCCAGCTCCGCGGAAACCTGCGCCACGGTGGCCTCGTTGGCGTGCTCACCCAGAAGGGTGAGAATGGCGTTGCCGGGCAGGATACGGAGTATGAGAAAAATGACCAGGATTACTCCAATCAGCACGGGGATGGAGCCCAGGACGCGTTTGCCTATGCTCTGGACCGTCTTCATATGCATGTATATCTCGAAAACCGAGTTTTCTTCTCCTTTCAGTCAGAATAGGCTCTTTCCTGCTAGGCGGATGCCGGGCGCCGGACAGATTCCGGCACTCAGCAATTCAGTCCATGGGGGAAAGAGATTATTTCATGACCACATCCCGGACAAAGAAGTCATTCATGCCGGACCAGTGGGGGACAAAAGATTCTACGTTTTCACCCAGGCAGTACATATGCATCTCCTCGTACAGAGGCACCACGGCGGCGTCCTCCACCACAATGGCTTCTTCCAGAGCCTGGTACTCCGCCCTGCGTGCCTCCTCGTCCAATATGGCGGAGGCGGCGTCAACCCGGGCCACTATCTCCTCGTTAGCGTAGTTCATGGAACGGCCGGCGGTAGAAGAACTGAAGAACGTGCGCAGAATATTGGCCGGATCGTTGTAGTCCATAGTCCAGGTGCCGATAAACATGGGCATCTGCTCCGAGCGGCGGAAATCCAGCCAGGCTGAGTCCTCGTAACTGGCGAACTGGGCGTTGATGCCTACCGCAGCCAGGTCCTGGATGATTTTCTGGACAATGGACTGCTTGGTGGTGCCGGTGGAATTGTTGAAGGAGAACTCAAAGGTGATCTCCCCCTCTTCATAGCCCGCTTCCTCCAGCAGAGCCCGGGCTCCCTCCGGATCGTAGGAAAGGGGGGTCAGGTCCTCGTTGTGGCCCCATACGCCGGTGGCGATCATGCCGTTTTCCACGCTGGCATTGCCTGCATAAAAGGCATCCACAATCCCCTGTCTGTCTACCGCCATCTGGACGGCTTTGCGCACACGCACATCCGATAGATACTCGTTGTTTTCATTCATGGTCAGGAAAGTCACTCCCAGCCGGCGCCCGGAGACGATGGAGTCCGCATAGCCGGTCAGGTAGGTGCTCTCCACGATGGAGGCGTCCAGATTCTCCAGATCCACCATGTCCAGCTCCCCGCTCTGGAACATAAGATTCTGGGTCCCTGCGTCAGGGACAATGTTCAGGATGCACTTGTCCACATCGGGTCTTTCTCCCCAATAGGTTTCGTTCCGCTCCAGGGTAATGTGGTCGTTCACTACCCACTCCGTGACCACATAGGGGCCGGAACCTATGGTATCCGCCGGGTCGATGCCGAAGCCGGATACGCTCTCGCAGGTCTCCTGGTCCACAATGCCGACAGCCGGCGAAGTGAGTTCGGCGATAAAGCCGGCGTTGGGGGCTGCCAGGGTCATGCTCAGCTCATAGTCGCCATGGACCGCAATGGCGTCCAGCGTGTCTACCTTTCCGTTCAGCAGTTCCTCCGCCCCCGCGATCTCCAGGGGAATATCATAATTCACGCCGCCTTCTATGGTGAGAAGGCGCTCAAACGAGTACTTCACGTCCGAGGCGGTGAGAGGATTGCCGTTGGAAAAAGCGGCTCCCTCCACCAGGTGGAACGTGTAGGTGAGGCCGTCTTCCGATACCTCATAGCTCTGGGCCAGGGAGGGAACGATTTCCGTAGAGCCGTCCTCCTGCACGATCACTTCAAACAGCCGGTCAAATACATTGTTGGGAATAAAATAGTCATTGGTGGTCAGCGCCACGTCCATGGTGGCGATATCGGAAATATAGGCAACACGAAGAACCTTTTCTTCCTCCGCCGCGTCCGCGCTGCCCGCTGCCGCGGTCAGAAGCATGACCACAAAAAGAACGGCTGCCAGATGCTTTCTCATACAAAAAATACCTCCGCTTGCAATTTCCTTACCACTATACTTGAAATGGACTGCCAATTCCATTGCGATATTTGCTCATTTTATTGCAAAAAGTGCTCTCTACAGCCAACTATCCCAGAAACCGGTCAAAATCCGTCCTGCGGAAGGCCGCTTGCTCTTTTCCCCGGCAGGTGGTATGATGAGGAAAGCACAGGACCGGAAAATGGAAAGAACCGGGACGGCAGACAGGAGGAAAAATATGAAGTGGCTGATTGCATCGGATATTCACGGCTCTGTGCCGTGCTGTGCCAAATTGATGGCGGCGTTTGAAAAGGAGGGAGCGGAACGGCTGCTCCTGCTGGGCGATCTGCTCTACCACGGTATGGGAGAAGGGGACAGAGAGGCCGTGGCGGAGATGCTCAACGAGGCGGCGGATCAGATCACCTGTGTGCAGGGAAACTGCGACAGCGAGGCGGACATGGCTATGCTGGACTTTCCCATGACGGATGACTATGTGACGCTGTTTCTGCCGTCGAGGCGGGTTTTCGCCACCCACGGACACCTCTACAACAGCACCCGCCTGCCCGAGCCCATGGAGGAGGGGGATATTCTGCTGACCGGCCACACCCATGTGCCGGCCGCCGAGAGACAGCCCCACTTCCTGTACTTCAATCCCGGTTCGGTGGCAAGGCCCCACTGGGGCAGTGAACGCGGGTATATGACGATGGAAGACAATCTATTTATCTGGAAGACCCTGGAGGGAGAGGAATACAGGCGTTACAACCTGTAAGAAAGACCCGTTGAGCCGGGGACGAAACGAGGGCGCGGTGCTTCGGCACCGCGCCCTCGTTTTGTCCCGCGGGGAATATTCGCGCTATGAGAGAGGGGCGGGAGAGGTTCCGCCCCGGAGAGAAAGAGAGGGCCTTTTCCAGGAAAACCACTAGGAAAACTACATGTTGTAGATACGGAACCAGGTCCGGCACAATTGGAAAAAATTAACAGCGTTAAAATCCAAAAAACCGCTATTTTCCCCTTGCAATTTTCCCGGTCCATTTTTATAATAGGGAGCGAAGTGGGGCAAGGTGGGGAAAAGTGAAGCATTTTCCCACATGCGTGAGGAGGTGAGCCGGATGACAGGAGAATACCAGCATTCCCTGGATGCGAAGGGGCGTCTGTTCATCCCGGCCCGCCTGCGGGAAGAGCTGGGCCCCGAGTTCTATGTTACGTTATCCATGGATCACTGCCTGTGCGCCTACAGCGCCGAGCAGTGGAAGATATTCTCCGACAAAGTCAATGCCATGCCCTATGTCAAGCAGCGGGCCATGCGGCCGCTGTACGCCTTCGCCAGCCGGTGTGAGCTGGACGCCCAGGGGCGGGTCCTGCTGCCTCAGAGCCTGAGAGACCGGGCGGGACTTGTGAAAAATGTGACGGTCCTGGGCAACAATAATCATGCGGAGTTCTGGGACAGTGACGAGTGGGCTGAAAAGCGGGACCAGGAAGCGGCCCCGGAGAATATTGCAGCGGTTATGCAGGAGTTTGACTTCTGATGCGGCACGAGAGCGTTTTATTGAAAGAGTGCGTCCGGTACCTGCATATTGATCCTGCCGGTACCTATGTGGATGGAACCCTGGGCCTGGGCGGACACGCGGAGGCAGTGCTCCAATGCCTTTCCACAGGAAGACTCATCGGAATCGACCGGGATGGAGCAGCGCTGGAGGCGTCTAGAGAGCGTCTGAAGCCGTACGGGGACAAAACGGTCCTTGTCCGGGCAAAATTCAGCGACTTGGGGGATATCCTGGATGAACTGGGGATCGAGAAAGTCAACGGCATGCTCTTTGATCTGGGCGTGTCTTCCCCGCAGCTGGATGAGGCGGAACGGGGCTTCTCCTATATGCAGGACGCCAGGCTGGATATGCGTATGGACCGGCAGCAGGCGCTCACCGCCCGAGAAATTCTGAATACCTGGTCGGAGGCGGAACTGCGGAGCCTTTTCTGGCGGTACGGGGAGGAACGATATTCCGGGCGCATCGCGGAGGCTGTCGTGCGGGCCCGGGAGAAAACTCCCCTGGAGACAACCGGTCAGTTTGTAGAGGTGATCCGCAGTACTTTACCGGCAGCGGTACTGCGGGAGAAGCAGCACCCGGCGAAACGCTGCTTTCAGGCGGTGCGGATGGCGGTGAACAACGAGATGGAAGAGCTGCAAAGCATGCTGGACATCGCCCCGGATCGGCTGCTCCCGGGGGGAAGACTGCTGATCATCAGCTTTGAGTCTCTGGAGGACAGGACTGTCAAGGAAGCAATCCGCCGCCGGGAGAACGGCTGCACCTGCCCGCCGGAGTTTCCTGTGTGTACCTGCGGCTTTGTACAGACTCTGAAGAGTGTGACCCGCAGGCCGGTGGTGCCGGAAGCGGAGGAAATCGCGAAAAATCCCAGAGCCCGCAGCGCCAAGCTGCGCGTGGCGGAGAGGGTGTGAGTGATGGAAGATATCCGAACCTTTAAGACCTACAATTTTGTGACAGGCGCCGTAGACGGCACGCTGGCTTATGACTTTTCCTCGCCTGTTTTTGAGCCAGGAGAGGAGCAGGAGGAAGAGTTAAACTGGACCCGGGTGGAACCGGAAAAGAAGCGCCGGAACCGGCGCAGGGAATGGATCCGGGAAGAGGCACCCAGCGAGGCCAGCGCAGCGGCGGTAGAGCGTCATCGGCAGGGAATCTCCCTTCTGGGAATTTTGGGAGGCCTGAGCGTGGTGGTGCTGATCACCATGATCCTCCTTGCCCAGATTAAACTCACGGATATATCCACTACCACCGCCGAGCTGGAAGACCAGATTCAAACGCTGGAACTGGAGCGGAGTAAACTGACGGCGGAATATGAGACGATTTTCAATCTAAAGGAAGTAGAACAGCAGGCTGTGGACAATCTGGGCATGCAGGTACCGGAGAACGACCAGATTGTCTACCTCAGCGGCGTGGCATCCGCCGATAAGGCGGTGGTGGTCCTTCAGGACCAGACAGACCTGTTCTCCACCGGCCTGAGTGATCTGCTCTCCTCCCTGCGTCTGTTTGGGCACCTGGGCAGCTGAGAAAGGCCGGCTCACGCAGCGCCAATTAGCTTTTTCCCGAAGCGGGATAGAGACAGCGTTTTGCCCAGTGTTCCCGGTGCATCGGATGAAATTTTCTTTTTTTCTTCTGCAAGGGTAGTCAAAAGGCAATTTTTCTGGTATGATTATCCTAGGCAGGTTTGGGCTGTTTTTCCCGCACCCTGTTCTGAGGCCTGGTTCCGGCGGTGCGCTGCGGACGGAGCGATGGCAGACAGTTCTGGGAAAACCTGAGCCAGGCGGCACCCGGAGGAGATTTTTACCTATGTTCAGAAAAAGCAGGGGGAACAGAGAAAACAGGGAAACTGTTTCTGTGAACCGAATGATGTTTCGCCGCATACTGTTCTTAATGATAGTGTGCGGCATAGTTGCATTTGTATTATTGGGGTACAGACTGTTTCAGCTGCAGATTTTGGAACATGATCAGTTGGAAACGGCGGCCATGGACCAGCAGGTTCGCCAGACGGCGGTAACGGCCCATCGTGGGACCATCTATGACCGGAACATGAATATTCTGGCCATGAGCGACGCGGTGAGCAATATCTATATCAGCCCGGCGGAAATTCAGATGAACGAGGAAAATCCAATCTACATCGCCCAAGGGCTGGCCAATATCCTGGGGGTAGACTATCAGGAGATCTACGAGTATACCCAGAATACGGATTCCTGGTACACCGTGCTGGCCCGGAAGGTGGATGATGATATCACCGACCAGGTGCGCCTTTTCAAGGAAAATGCGGGCCGGGACGCCCAGGGCAATCCCGTGGAGGACGAAAAGGATTCCGTCTCTCTTACCGGGGTAAAAATTGAAGAGGCCAGCCGGCGGTACTATCCCTACAGTACCCTGGCCAGTCATGTGGTGGGTTTCACCGGGGCAGATGACCATGGTCTGGCGGGGCTGGAATTTTATTACGACGATGTGCTGGCAGGCAAAGATGGGCGGATCGTGCGGGCTGCCAACGGCATCGGCAACGATATGATGTTTACCGATCTGGAGGACTACTATGACGCCCAGGACGGGCAGAGCATTGTCACCACCCTGGACACCACGATCCAGTACTACCTGGAAAAGAACCTGCAGAGCGCGGTGGAGGACTACAATCTCCAGGACGGCGCGGCAGGCATCGTCATGGATGTTAACACCGGCGCGGTTCTGGGTATGGCCTCTCTGGGAGAGTTCGATCCCAACAACTATGCGGTTCTCAGTGAAGAAGCAGAGGCCAGACTGGAGAAGAACAAGGCGGGTCTCACCACGGAGGAATACGAGGACCTGGTGGTCCAGGAGCGGGCGGAGATGTGGCGGAACAAGGCTGTCAGCTACACCTACGAGCCGGGCTCCGTCTTTAAAATGGTCACCCTGGCCTCCGGCCTGGAGAGCGGCGCCATTGACACCAGTTCCGTATTCTACTGCGGCGGGAGCATCTCGGTGCTGGGCCGGACGGATCCGCTGAACTGCGCAAATATCTACGGCCATGGGGACCAGACCCTGGAAGAGGCGGTGATGCACTCGTGCAATGTGGCCTTTACCCTGATCGGTCAGTATATCGGCGCAGAGCGGTTTTATGACTATATAGAAGCCTTCGGGCTGTTCGGCCATACGGGGATTGATATGACCGGGGAGGCGGACAGCCTCTGGTGGAGCGAGGATGTGTTCTTCGACCGGAACAATCTGTCCCAGCTGGCAGCCGCCTCCTTCGGGCAGACCTTTACCATTACGCCCCTGCAGATGATCACCGCCGCCTGTGCGGTGGCTAACGGGGGTTACCTGATGAAGCCCTATGTGGTCAGCGAAATTCTCAACGCAGACGGCTCGGTGGCCAAGCAGACGGAGCCCACCATGGTGCGTCAGGTGATCAGCGAAAAAACAAGCCGGATCTGCTGTGAAATTCTGGAGCAGGTTGTGGGGAACGTGGAAGAGGGCACGGGAACCAACGCCTATGTACCTGGCTA
Organism: uncultured Oscillospiraceae bacterium; assembly: GCA_964523685.1. Lineage (GTDB taxonomy): Bacteria > Bacillota > Clostridia > Oscillospirales > Oscillospiraceae > CAJOIG01. Next base: position 22,624 of record CAZGAM010000009.1, read on the forward strand.
CCGGGTGGCGGGGAAAACCGGTACCTCCGAGGACGTGCTGTATGAGGCGACCTACGGGGATAAGAAGTATATATGCTCCTTCCTGGGCTTCGCCCCGGCAGACGACCCGGAGGTAGCCGTGCTGGTGCTGCTGGAAAACCCCAGTCAGGTGGATCAGAAGTATTCCATCAGCGGCGGCGTGATGGCGGCGCCGAAGGTGGGGATGATTCTCCAGGACATTCTGCCCTATCTGGGCGTGGAGCCGTCCTACAAAGAGGGAGAAGAGGGCATCGTGGATCAGCGGCTGCCCAATATGGTGGGAAAGAATCTTGAGGAGGCGCAGGCCACTCTGACCGAGGCCGGCTTTACGGTGAAATCCATTGAGGGAGAGGGAACCGTGGTAACAGCCCAGATCCCCTCCGGCAATGTAAAAATCGCTGCGGGCAGCGAGATTGTCCTCTACTGCGGGGAAGCCCCTTCCCCGGAACCGGTGGAAGTGCCGGATCTGCTGGGACTGAGCTATGATATTGCGAAAACCCGGGCCGGCTGGCAGAATCTCTATGTCCGGGGGGAGGGCACCATGCTCAACAGCCCCATCATTATGACCGTGGACCAGAGCATTCCCGCAGGCACCTTGGTAGAGCCGGGAACGATTATCACTCTCACTCTCAGTGACAGCTCCAAGCTGACCATATGGTGAGATTTCCCGGGCAAGGCAGGAAAATCGGGTTAGACGGGGAATGGAGCGCCGGATTATGAAGTTACGTGCATTGCTGCGGGATGTGCCGGTGACGGCTGTGCAGGCGGATCCCGAGACGGAAATCGGCGGGATCTGCTATGACTCGCGCAAAGTGCGCAGGGGGGACCTTTTCGTAGCAATCCGGGGCCTTCAGAGCGACGGCCACCGCTTTATTCCCTCGGTGCTGGACCAGGGTGCTGCCGCTGTGCTGTGTCAGGAGCCGCCGGCGGGGAGCGGACCGTGGGTGACAGCGGAAGATACCCGGAAGAGCCTGGCGCTGGTCTCCGCTGCCTGGTTCGGCTGGCCCACCCGGCGGATGACCCTGATCGGGGTAACTGGCACCAATGGGAAGACCACCTCCACGTTCCTGATCAAGCACATGCTGGAGCAGTGCCTGCACGTGAAAGTGGGCCTGGTGGGAACCATTGCCAACTGGATCGGGGATACGTCGGTTCCCGCGGAGCGCACCACGCCGGAGTCCTATGATCTGCAGGAACTGCTGTTCCGAATGGCGGAGGAGGGCTGTACCCATGTGGTGATGGAGGTCTCCTCCCACGCCCTGGCCCTGGACCGGGTGGTGGGGGTGCATTTTGCGGCCGGGCTTTTTACCAACCTGACCCAGGATCACCTGGATTTTCACGGGACCATGGAGAACTATGCGGCCGCGAAGGCATCCTTGTTCTCCCAGTGTGACCGTGGTGCGGTGAATACGGCGGATCCCTGGGCGGATTTCATGCTGGCACGCGCCGGCTGCCCGATTCTGACATACTCCGATCAGGGCCCGGCGGATCTGCAGGCAGACGATGTGGTCCTGACGACCACAGGAGTGCATTTTACTGCGGCAGAGGGATCGGTGCGCGTTCCGGTGGATTTGGGCCTTCCCGGCTCCTTTTCCGTGGAAAATGCCCTGACAGCCCTGGCAGCGGGCCGCCTTCTGGATCTGCCTCTGGGGAAGTGCGCCGCCTCTCTCGCCACCGCCAGGGGCGTGAGAGGCCGGGTAGAGGTCGTCCCCACCGGCAGCGATTATGTAATTGTCATTGACTATGCCCACACCCCGGATGCCCTGGAGAAGATCCTGCGGGCCATGCGTTCGGCTGCGCCGGACCGGCTGGTGGTCCTGTTTGGCTGCGGCGGCGACCGGGACAGGTCCAAGCGGCCTCTGATGGGGGCGATCGCGGCGCGGGAGGCGGATTTCTGCGTGGTGACCAGCGACAACCCCCGGTCGGAGGAGCCCCTGGCCATTATCGAGGATATCCTCCGGGGCATGCCGGAAGGAACTCCCCGGAAGGTGATTGCGGACCGGCCGGCGGCCATCCGATGGGCGATGGACAACCACCGGCCCGGGGATGTGATTGTCCTGGCGGGCAAGGGCCACGAGACGTATCAGGAAATCGGAGGGGAGAGAAAACCCATGGATGAGAGGGTCATTGTGGCTGAGCACAGACAGGAGATGGCACAGGTATGACGGTGCGGCTGGTAATCAGTGTGCTGCTGGGGCTGGGCGCGGCTGTCCTCTTCGGATCGGCCTACGTACCGTGGCTTCGGAAAATCAAAGCGGGACAGGAAATCAAGGACATCGGCCCCAACTGGCACAAGTCCAAGGCGGGCACGCCCACCATGGGCGGCGTGATTTTTATCGTCGCGGCCGTCACCGTCCTGTTTACAGCAGGCTTTTCCTTCCTCCGGGAGGGGGAAAGGGCGGCGGTTCTGGTTCTCCTTCTGGCTTTGGTATATGGTTCGATCGGTTTTCTGGACGACTATGAGAAACTGAAAAAAAAGCAGAATCTGGGCCTGTCTGCCCGGGCCAAATTCCTCCTGCAGCTGCTGGCGGCTGTGGTGATCCTGTACTGGCTGCGGCGGGAGGGAT
>CAZGAM010000010.1:0-14450 GCA_964523685.1 uncultured Oscillospiraceae bacterium
AATCTATTTGTTCCAAACGGTTCACTCAAAGAAAAGGAATGCCTGAATGGGGTAGTAGGAAAAAACCTGGACACGGAAGTCCAATCCCCAGATTTTCCAGGATCGCAAAAAAGGGTCCCCGGCGTAGTCCGGAGACCCTTCAATATTTAATTTTATGGATCAGAACAGCTCACAGACCAAATCTGTATAGGCGGCTGGATCATCCAGGTTCAGGCCGGCAATCAGTTCTGCCTGGGCAAGCAGAATCATAGCCATTCTTGCTGCTTTTGGCTTATCCTCCTTGTATGCTTTTTCCAATGCAGCAAAGGCGGGGTGAGAGCCGTTCAGTTCCAGAACGCGCTTTGCTTTGACTTTTTCTGCTTCCGGTACACCGGGAAGATTCTGGAAGTATTTCTCCATCTCCAGTGTGACGTCTCCCTCACTGGTAAGAAATACCGGTTGGCTTTTGAGTTTATGAGACAGGCGTACGCTCTCAACCGCTCCGCCAAGACTCTCTTTGACAAAATCCAGAAGCTCCTTGGATTTTTCTTCCTTCTCTTCTGTTTCCTTCTTTTCTTCTTCCGACTCCAGACCCAGATCCTCGTTGGTAATATTGCAGAACTCTTTTTCATTGTAATTACTGAGCAATTGTACCACGAATTCATCCACATTGTCTGTCAGGCAGAGCATATCGTATCCTGCAGCCTTGACTGTTTCTGCCTGGGGCAGGGAAGAGGCGCGCTTTACCGTTTCAGCACACGCATAATAGATCTTTTTCTGGCTCCCGGGCATAGCGTCTGTATATTCTTTCAGACTGATGAGTTTATCCTGGTTTACGCTGTAGAACATCAAAAGATCTTTGAGCTGATCTTTGTGCATTCCATAATCATTTACCACACCATATTTCAGCTGAGGGGCAAAGGAAGTATAGAATTTAAGATAACTATCCCTGTCTTCCGCCATAACACGAGTGAGCTCCGCTTGGATCTTTTTCTCCAAGTTTCCGGCTATAATCTTCAGTTGGCGGTCATGTTGCAGCATTTCACGGGAGATGTTCAGGCTCAGATCCGGAGAATCCACTACACCGCGAACAAATCGGAAGTACTCGGGTACCAAGTCTGCACACTTATCCATAATCATGACGCCAGTAGAATACAACTGTAAACCTGGCTGGTAATCTCTGGTATAGAAATCATAGGGCGCCTGCTCAGGAATAAAGAGCATGGCCTTGTAGCTCGTTAGTCCTTCGGCGTTGACTCGTATGACACTGATAGGATCTGTGCTGTCATGAAAATGCTCTTTATAGTATGCCTTACAATCCTCGTCCGAGACTTCGTTCTTGGGGCGCTGCCAGATGGGGACCATGGTGTTGACAACCTGATCTTCTGTAATGGTGTTGTAGGCACCCTTCCCATCTTCTCCACCTTTTTCATCCCATTCCCGGCGCTCTACCATCATATGGATAGGCCAGCGAACATAGTCAGAATACTTTTTGACCAGGTCCTTCAGTTTCCAGCTTTCCAAGTAGGAGCTGTAATCTTCGTCTTCTGTGTCGGTTTTGAGGTGCATAATAACATCGGTGCCTACGGTTTCTTTATCCGCTTCGGTTATTGTGTACCCATCTGCACCGGAAGATTCCCATTTCCAAGCCTGCTCTTCGCCAAAAGCTTTGGAAAGGACGGTTACATTATCAGATACCATGAAAGCAGAATAAAATCCCACACCAAATTGCCCGATCACGTCCAAATCCTGAGCATTTTCATTTTCTGCAAGGCTGTCGCGGAACTTGCGGGTGCCGCTGGAGGCGATGACACCTAGATTGTTTTCAAGCTCTTCCCTGGTCATGCCAATCCCATTATCCCGAACAGTCAGGGTTCGGTTATCTTTGTCTACATCCAAACGGATCTCGAAGTCACTGCGCTGCAGCCCTACCGATTCATCTGTAAGAGACTTGTAACACAATTTGTCAATGGCATCAGAGGCGTTGGATATAATTTCCCGCAGGAATATCTCCTTGTGGGTGTAGATGGAATTGACCATCAAATCCATCAGTCTCTTGGATTCTGCCTTAAACTCCTTCTTTGACATAAACAATCGCTTCCTTTTGTAAAAAGTGTTAGCACTCTGTGTCGGTGAGTGCTAATTTATCACTTTTTGCCCGTTCTGTCAAGCCCTTTCAACAAAGATTGACCTGGCAAGGGCAACTTTTTGCTTCTTCTTGCAGAGAAAGCGGGATGGGCAATCCAAAACAAGGGTCCCCGCTGTGCCGCTCAAATGGGAACCATGGGCTTATATTCCCGGCTGTATTGTATATGCTGTTATACTTTCCGGGGCTTCGTCTATCATAGCCTGGCACGCTTTGCATACATGTACCGGTTCCCTATTTGCTGCCCTTTTTCCGAACCCCTATTTTCTGCGTTCGCATCCAAGATATGGATATCGGCTATAGCAGCAATATTCTGGATCGTTCGCTGCCAGGCTCCTTAGCACCTGATTGCCGGCTTTGTACTTCCGCAAAGGAAAGAGAATAGGGACGGCTCATGGCGTCAGGTAGTCAGTGTCTCGTTCATGCTACCGGTGCGATATCCGATCAAGTCCAGAGTGACATAGGTAAAACCATAGCTTTGAAATTCCTTGACGATCCTGCTCCGAATATCCTCTTCAAGAAGGCGGGAAAATTCTTCCGGCCAGATTTCTATGCGGGCCATACGGTCATGTATGCGTACGCGCACCTGGTGAAATCCAAGGTCCAGAAGAAGCTGTTCTGCTTTGTCCACCATACTTAGTTTTTCTTTGGTTATGCTCTCTCCATAGACGAACCGGGAGGACAGACAAGCAAAGGACTGTTTGTTCCATGTTGGCAGGCCAAGATATCTGGACAGCGTCCTTATATCCTCTTTGGTAAATCCAACATCACGGAGAGGACTTTTGATTCCCAGTTCTGCTACTGCCATCAGGCCCGGACGATAATCTCCGTTGTCATCTAAATTAGAGCCCTCTGCTACGTATAAAATATCCTGTTCCGCGGCAAGTTTTTGGATTTTTTCAAAAAGTTCATGTTTACATAGATAACAGCGGTTTTTTGGATTTTGGGAAAAACCCTGTATTTCCAGTTCTTCTGAGTCGATGATAAAGTGGCGGATGTCGTGCTCCCTGCAGAAATTTGCTGCTTCCGCCCGTTCCCGTTCAGGAAAGGAACAGGAACGGGCTGTGACGGCAATCGCTTTTTTCCCCAAAGCTGCATGGGCCGCATAGAGCAAAAAGGTGGAATCCACACCTCCGGAAAAAGCGATCGCTGCACTGCCTAAAGTTTTTAGATTTTCTTGTAACAATTCATATTTTTTCAACTGTTCTGTAGTGGGATTTTCTGGTATCTGGTGCATAATATCATCTCCATTTTCCATTAGTAAGTGTCCAAAAAATGATGTTTTACACCACTTTTTTTGTAAGCGATAACCGTATCGAGATTTACGTTTTCCACGCTGCGAAAAATATTTTTTTCTATTACTGGGTCTTCTGCGGCAATTTGATGAATCAGCTGCTTTACTTTAGCCCGTTTGGAACCCTGTTCGGTTCCACCGCAGGATGCACAGCTCTCTGTCCGCAGACAAGCGCATTGGATAAAGTGCAGATCGTTGTAATTTCTCCATCGGATGATGTCAGCCTCTCGGACCAGATACAGTGGACGGATGAGCTCCATTCCCTGGAAATTTGTACTGTGGAGCTTTGGCATCATGGTCTGTACCTGGCCACCGTAGAGCATGCCCATCAGGATGGTCTCCATGACATCATCAAAATGGTGGCCCAGGGCAATTTTGTTACAGCCCAGATTTTTGGCTTCACTGTATAAATACCCTCGCCGCATCCTGGCGCAAAGATAGCAGGGAGATCCGCCTGCATGGGCTACGGTATCAAAGATTTCCGTTTGAAAGATATGAATAGGGATACCCAGAAGCTTGGCATTTTCTGTTACGGCTCGATAGTTCAGCTCATTATAGCCAGGATTCATTACCAGGAAGACAGCTTCAAAGTTTTGCTTTCCATGGCGAAGCAGCTCCTGGAAGAGTTTTGCCATCAGCATGGAATCCTTACCTCCGGAGATACATACGGCAATGCGGTCTCCGTCTTCTATGAGTTTATACTCTCCCAAAGCACGGGTAAAGGGACCCCACAACTGCCGTCGGAACTTGCCGATAATGCTTTTCTCTGCGATTTTTCGTCGTTCCTCCACCTGACCCGGGTCTGCCGTCATGGTCAGCAGACGGTTTCGCAGATAGGCAATATAACCACCCTGGATGCTGTAAGCCTCGCAGCCCAGTGCTTCCAGTTCTTCCGCGAGATCCGAAGACAGATTTCCCTGTTGACACAGGAGGTAGACCGGCTGCCGGGGACCGGAGGAGATGGCAGCTCGGTTAAATTTTTCCAGCGGAATGTTTTCTGCGCCTGGATAGGTTCCGCGTACAAAACTGTCTTCTCTGCGGATATCTATGACCCTCTTTGCCCGGGTATCCTGCTCCATCTGCTCAACTGTTCTTTCTCTATTCATGGCCGGATACTCCTTCTCGTGTCTGCCGTCAGATCCTTGATTACTTCTCCAGCCAGAATAAGACCGGCGACAGAGGGTACAAAAGATGTGCTACCAGGGGCATTCGTGTGGACTTTGCCCGCTGAGAAATTCTCATCGCCCGGCTGCAGGTTTGACGAGGGCTGAATGGGCGGCTCTTCGGAATAGACTACCTTACATTTCCGGATACCGCGTTTTTTCAGCTCGCGGCGCATCACGCGTGCCAGCGGATCCATCCGTGTATCAAAGATATCTCCCACTTTGAAAGCGGTGGGATCCAGCTTGTTTCCAGCCCCCATGCAACTGATGATCGGCGTATCGGTTTGAGCGCACTTGGTGATCAGCGCTAGTTTGGCTGTCACGGTATCCACTGCATCTACAACATAATTATAATTGTCAAAAGAAAAGGCGTCAGCGTTTTCCGGAAGGAAAAAGCAGGAATGGATGTTTACCTCTGCCTGGGGATTGATATCCAGAATTCGTTCCTTCATGACTTCCACTTTGCGTCTGCCCAAAGTTTTTCTGGTAGCGATGATTTGTCGATTCAGGTTGGTGATGCTTACACGGTCGCTGTCTATCAGATCAAAGGAGCCTATGCCGCTGCGGCAGAGTGCTTCGCACACGTAGCCGCCTACTCCGCCAATTCCAAACACAGCCACATGGGAATGGGCCAGAACTTGCATTGCCTCTTCCCCAAACAGCAATTCTGTTCTAGAAAATGGACTGGGCATATCTCTGTCCTCCGTGCCTATATAGACCTGTTCGTGGAGTGTTATTCCTGATCAGCGTAAGATTCTGATGCGTTTTCCTGTATGTATGTTTTGCATCCGATTCCGGACCGGCACTCCCGGCAGGTTGAGAATGGTTGGAAAAAGAAAAAGTCCCGGTGATATGTAACTCTGCACAGGATCCCGGCGGAACTTTATCATACACCCGTTAACCTGCTTTTACAATAGGAGAAATTCAGGCAGCAGGGAAAACAGAAGACCGCAGCAGCCCCAATTCGGCGGTGGCTACACGTCTGACTGCATCAGCCAGGCGCAGAAAGATCTTCCTGCCGGGGACAACTCAGGCCGGCCTGCACAGGAAGAGCAGGGGAACAGGATTGGTAAAAAACTATGGCGGCTCGAGGGATAGAGGGGCTTATCATGATGGAAGAGAAATATTCTGTGAGGTTTCGAATAAGATGTGAACCGCAAGCAATTCAGGATCTGTGTGCAATCACAGGCAGGAAATGGTTCCGCAGCAAGGAGAAATTCGGTAAAATTTTTGTTGTATTCTTTGTGCTGTTATGATAACCTAGTGATTGCAGGGGCAAAAGCAGCATTTGTACTTTGCGACGCTGTTTGCCCATACTATTGGGGCTTATACTTTCTGGCCTTCTTAAAAATTTGTTTGGGATGGTTGCTGTAGCAGAGCGGATGTTTTGTGAGTCAACAGTACAGTTTCGAATCACTACCTGAAATGTGTCATCACTGTCAAAGCGGAAATCGAGTCTGAATTTAGATACGGTTTGGACTCTTTATGGTAACAAGAAAGGATGGGGGAGCTCTTGCCATGAGAAAATTTTTTGTACTGATGATTGTTTTTGCCGTTCTGCTGAGCAGCATGGGAGCCGCTGTCCCGGAGACGCTGGTGATTGATCCCGCAGCGGAGAACTGGTCAGACTGTTATCTCTCCTTTCTGGAGGAGAATTATGATATCTTTTCCGCCTTGTGGCCGAATGGCATCGGGGGCATGGGCTTCCTGGACCTGGATTTGGACGGAACACCGGAGATGATACTGCTTGACCAGGGGGCATCTGTTTCCATGGGGGCTACTCTTTTTGATTTGGTAGACGGTCAGGTTGTTTGTATTTCCAGCAGCCAGGAGAATGCAAGTGGAGCGTTCGGGGGAGGTTACTTCTCGCCCGTTCATGTAGAAGTGTCTTATTTTGAGGCCTTTCGTCTCAGTTGTACCGACGAGGGGTGGTGCTTTTGGGTAGACAGCACAAATGGCACCATGGAGACCACCTGGAATGAGATTGTCCGATTTGACAGATCCGACGATGTCCTTACCCCGGTGAGCATTTGCAAGCGGTATCTGCAGTTTGATGCGGCTTCTGGTGCGGCTGTGGAAGAAGACTACAGTGTGTCGGGTGTCAGCGCCAGCGCAGAGGAATACAGTCAAGCAGAAAAGGTCTATCAGGCGGGGCGGGACACTGGTTATGAGGCGAAGGGTGTCTATGTTTGGGAGAACAGTGCCTATACAGCCAGTAAAGAAGGGCTGTTGGCCATGGCGCAAAGTGCGTTGGATAATGCTGTATCCATTCCCTCTCCGTTGTCACTATCTGCTTTCGCTGGCTAAGCTCCGGCATCTGATACCGGTGGTTGAGCGATCTGCCGCCGGGCCATTCGCCCTGAGGCAGTGCTGCCTGAAAGCGGAACCCGGCAAACAGAACCAAGGCGCCGACGAGCTAAGCCCATCCGGTGAATCGGCAGCCAGGATCCGGGAACGCAGAGAAGGCGCACACGCCGCACCACAGCAGAGGAGAATGCAGCCGTGGTTTGGGCAGGACCCCGTCCATTCCTTGCCGATTGGACAATATGGCGCCTTGTATTTGGTAAGATGCAGCCTCAGGGTTATCCTGGGGCTGATTTGCATCCAATCTGCAGGGCAGAATCGAAGCAGAATTTGGAAAACTGCGGTGCTGCGAGGGGCAAAGCACTTGTATTTTGTAATTATTTGTAATATAATCAGCTTGTATCCAATCTGCAGAGGAGATTATGTTTCTGCAGAAGGGGAAATCAGGGGAAAAGGGGGCGATCAAACTGCCAAGTCAGTGGAAACGCTCACCTGAAGAGATTCATAAAACCTATGTTGCGAATACGGAGGCGTTTTACAGGGCAGCAGGACGGAATCTTGTCCAGCCGCTGGATGAATTTTGTGTCAGCTGTGCCCTGCAGCTTTTTTCCCACAGCTCCTGTATCACGGAGGAGCATGCTCAGGCGGTGAATGCCCTGTATTCCAAGGGCCAGAATCAGCCGACATGGCTGCTTTGGGAATTGGTGACCGCGGTGAGCAAAAGCGGGGAGTTTCTTCCTCCGCTGTTTTTCTGGCAATTGACGGAGGACGATGTCAGGAAGGGGACGGATTTGTCCCGTGTCTTTATCCGCATGATGACTAACATTCTTCTGTGCCTAGCCGCTGTAGATGATGATGTGAACTATGCAGAGGCGGAATATATTACGGAGTGCGCCGATAAGCTCTCTGCCCTTTGTGATGGGGCAGGAGTCCGGAAAGGAAAACCGGGCGTTCGGGCAGAAGATTATGTAACCAGTGCGGAACCCTCCTTTTTGGAAAAAAATCCCCCGCAAACCGGGAGGCAGACGGAAGCTGCCGGCCAAGGTGAAAAGGCCAGGGCCGCCGGAACGGAGCCGGATGGGGGAGAGAAGCCGGACTTGGACAGCCTGATGGCAGAGCTGGACGCACTGGTCGGTCTGGAACAGGTAAAAAAGGATATTAAGAGCATGATGAATCTGGTCAAGGTTCGTCAGATGCGAAAGCAAAATAACCTGCCAGTGCCACCGCTGAGCCTTCATATGGTTTTCCTGGGAAATCCGGGTACCGGCAAGACAACCGTAGCCAGACTGGTAGGGAAACTATACGCTGCGATCGGCGCACTGTCGAAGGGTCAGCTTGTGGAAGTAGACCGCTCCGGACTGGTCGCCGGTTATGTGGGGCAGACAGCCATGAAAACGCAGGAAGTGATTTCTTCGGCCCTCGGGGGCGTGCTGTTTATTGATGAGGCATATTCGCTGGCCAGCGGGGGAGAGAATGACTTCGGCAGAGAAGCGATTGAGACGGTTTTGAAGGCCATGGAGGATCACCGGGAAGAACTGGTGGTGATTGTCGCGGGGTATACCGGACCCATGGAACGGTTTATGGCTTCCAATCCGGGGTTGGAGAGCCGGTTCAATAAACGGATTTTTTTCGAGGACTATACCGGCCGGCAGCTCAATGCCATTTTTCATCTTCAGTGCAGGAAGAATGGTTATGAACTGAATGAAGAAGCGGAAGCGTACGCCGGAGAGTATTTTGATACCCTGTATGCCCGGCGAGACAGGAATTTTGGCAATGGCCGGGAGGTACGCAACCGCTTTGAAGATATGGTGGTGCGTCAGGCAAACCGGGTTGCAGCGATGGACAACCCAACCAAGGAGGATCTGATCTGCTTCACCAAAGAGGATTTTTTCCCGGACAGCGGGCTGCCTGAGAAAGAGCCAGAAGAGGCACAGTCCCCAACGGCGAATGTTTCTGGGGAACCATGAGAAAAACAGGAAACAGCGATGGAAGATAAGCTTCTTGGTGTCTATATACACATACCCTTTTGTGCTTCCAAATGCGGATATTGTGATTTTTATTCTCTGGCGAACTGCAATAAGAGTATGGGAAAATACCAGGACGCCCTGATTCGCCATATGAAGGAAGCAGCCAATACCATGTCGCCGTATTATATCGATACGGTGTATTTCGGAGGTGGAACACCCAGCTATTATGGAGGAAAACGGCTGGCAGAAATTTTTAATGCGCTCAAACGAACGGCCAAAGTATTGAAAACAGCCGAGGTTACGGTAGAGTGCAACCCGGACAGTGTGAAACGACACGATTTAGATCTGCTTAGGAAAGAGGGTGTGAACCGGATCAGTCTGGGTGTGCAGTCTGCCAACGATGACCTTCTGAAAATCATTGGCCGCCGCCATAATTTTACCCAGGTCAAAACAGCGGTGAAAAACATCCGACGTGCCGGTTTTGATAATCTGAGTATGGATCTCATCTATGGACTGCCCAACCAGACAAAAGAAGACTGGGCTGAAACACTGGCACGTGCTTTGGACCTGGAACCGGACCATCTGTCCTGCTATGGTCTGAAGCTGGAGGAGGGAACTGCCATGTATGAGCAGTACAGGGATAGTCCTGTGATCCCCTCGGAGGATGACCAGGCAGATATGTATCTTTATACTGTGGCGACCCTGAACCATTATGGGTACCACCAGTACGAAGTCTCCAACTTCGCCCGCAGGGGGAAACAGTGCCGGCACAACATGAAATATTGGGATATGGAAGATTATTTGGGCTTCGGTCCGGGCGCGCATTCCAATATTGGAAATATCCGCTACAGTTTTGTCCGGGATCTGCAGGCGTATATTCGCGGGATGACCAAGGGCGGAGTGATTCTGGACGAGTACGAACAGCTGGATGAACTGGACAGAGCTTCCGAGTATCTGATGCTGGGTATGCGCCGGAGCCGGGGAATTTCCCAGGAAGAATACCATCAGATCTACCGCAGTGATTTTACGCCGATAGAGGCTTTGCTGCAAAAGTACGAAAAAGAAGGCTGGACACGAAAGTTTGACGATCGCTGGTGCTTTACGCCGGAAGGGTTCCTGCTGAGCAATACGCTTATCACTTCTTTGTGGGACGCCCAGGCTGAGTACCGCATCAGCGGGAATCCATGGATGGGTGAAAGCCTGTCGGAAGCAGTGGGCGTGCTGACCGAAAGCGGTATACCGGGCAGAGGACTGCCTGTTTAATTGAGAGGAGGGCGTGTGATGGCTGAAAGGGAGAACAATAGGCAGGTGCCCAATGGGCAGCGGAGAAATTCCAGCGGGCCCCGGCATGCGGCTCCCTCCCCGGAAAAGGGAGGGAATCAGCAGGGCCTCCGAAGCGCCCCATCCAGCTATGCTCCGCCCCACAGACGCCGGCGTTCCGCAGGGATGATTGCGCTGATCGTTCTGACTGTGGTCATGGTGGCGGTGCTGATGGGTCTGGTCGTGGGGTTTACCTACGCCAACAGGGTGGCGGAGCTGGATACCATTTATCCGAACGTCAGTGTAAACGGAATCGATGTGGGAGGCATGACTGTGGCAGAAGCTGCCGCGGTCCTGGGAGAACCGGCGGATCTATATGAGAGCGCATCGATCCTGATTACGTTTCCTACGGGAGAGAATTTGACTGTTACAGCCCAGCAGCTGGGCTTGGAACCGGCGGACGGCACCGCGTTTGCCAAGATGGCTTATCAATACGGCAGGAATGGAACCATGCTGTCCAACTTGATGGATTATCGTGCCTGTGAGAGCAAACCGGTAGCGCTGACTTGTCAGCGGGTCGAGGTTCAGCCGGACCGGGAAGTTCTCCGGACCTTGGTCGAGCCGGCTGCGGCCCGGGCAGACCAGGAGCTGGATGTGATTCAGGCGGACTATGGCCAGGACAGTGTTGCGCTGATTAAAAATCCAGGTACTTCCCAGGTGGATGTAGAGGCGCTGTGTGATACAGTTTGTCAGGCTTTCCAGGAAAGAAATTATGCCCCCGTGGAGGCACCGGTGATTCAGGTGCTCCCCGAGGGAGACAATCAGGAAAATGTGGATGTGGACGAACTGGTACGGATGCTCTGCGAGGCGGTGTACCAGGAGCCGGTAGATGCGCAGTATGATCCCTCTACAGGGGTGGTGACGGAAGGCGTTCCGGGGGTCCATATTGACCCGGAGCAGGCAGCCAGCCTCTGGAAGGAAGCGTCGTCGGGGGAGAGCGTGATCATCCCCTATGTGTTTGATGAGCCGGAAGTAACGGCGGAAGAGATCAATTCCAGATTTTTCGCGGATGTGCTCAGTGAAAAAAGTACCAGCCTTGCCGGATCCAGCTCTGCCCGGATCAACAATATTACCCTGGCAGCGAAGGCTATGAACGGAGTAATCCTTCAGCCGGGCCAGGAATTTAATTATAATGCGTGTCTTGGGGAGCGGACCACAGCCAAGGGATATCAGTCAGCAGGCGCTTACGCGAACGGAGAGCACGTACAGAGCGTTGGCGGAGGCATCTGTCAAGGCAGTTCTACTCTTTATTATTGTGCTCTTTATGCCAATCTGCAGATCACGGCCCGATACGATCATTATTTTCTGGTGAGCTACCTACCCCGGGGGCTGGATGCGACCGTGAGCTGGGGCTGGCCGGACTTTAAGTTTATCAATAATCGGAATTATCCCATTAAAATAGAGGCATTTGTCTCCGGCGGCTATCTCACAGTGCGGCTGTACGGCACCGATGAGGATGGAAGCTATGTGGAGATGGCGGTGGATTCCTGGGAAGACAGCCAGTATTACTATGCCCAGAGCTACCGAAAGGTGTTTGACAGCAGCGGGAATCTGCTGAGTCAAAATGCGGAAGCATACAGCCGCTACCATAAAGAGGGCGTGGACAGCAGTGCGGCGAGTGCAACGCAGCCGCCGGCTGCGGACCCGCAGGTTCCAGAACAGGCGCCAGTTGAGCCGCCGCCTGTTCAGCCGGAAACAATTCCGGAGAGCGCTCCTTTGCCGGAGGCGCCTCCTGAGGCGGTGCCGGAATGGGATGACGGAACAACGCTATAGAGAGAGGAGACGAAGCTTTGAGCGGTCAAAAATTTTACATTACCACCCCCATTTACTATCCTTCGGATAAACTGCATATCGGCCATACGTACTGCACAGTAGCGGCGGATGCCATGGCCCGGTATAAGCGGCTTCAGGGGTATGAGGTTCTGTTCCTCACCGGTACCGATGAGCATGGACAGAAAATTGAGGATAAAGCCAGAGAGGCGGGGGTCAGTCCGAAACAGTATGTAGACAATATTGTAGAAGGTCCCCGAGGCGTGAAGGATCTGTGGCGTCTCATGAATATCTCCAACGACCGGTTTATACGAACCACAGATGACTATCATGTGCAGGCCATACAGCGCATCTTTAAAAAAATGTATGAAAACGGAGATATCTATAAGGGCACCTACCGGGGGAAGTACTGCAAACCCTGTGAGAGCTTCTGGACAGAGAGTCAGCTGGTGGACGGCAAGTGTCCCGACTGCGGACGGGAAGTGGTGGATGCAGAGGAGGAGGCCTATTTCTTCCGGCTGAGCAAATATGCTGAGAAAGTGAAGGATCTGCTGGAGAATACCGATTTTCTGGAGCCGCGCAGCCGGGTCAATGAGATGGTCAACAACTTCCTTAAACCGGGTCTGGAAGATCTGTGCGTGAGCCGTACCAGCTTTACCTGGGGAATTCCTGTAGATTTTGATCCCGGCCATGTCGTCTATGTATGGGTGGATGCTCTATTTAACTATACGACAGCCTTGGGCTTTTGCAACGACCGGTATCAGGATTATGACAAATTTTGGCCTGCGGATGTGCATTTTGTGGGCAAGGAAATTGTACGCTTTCATTCCATCATCTGGCCGGCCATGCTCATGAGCATGGGCATGCCCCTGCCCAGGAAAGTATACGGCCATGGCTGGCTTCTTCTGGACGGGGGAAAGATGTCCAAGTCCAAGGGCAACGTGGTGGATCCCTATATTCTGGCGGAGAAGTTCGGGGTGGATGCTCTGCGGTTCTTCTTGTTGCGGACTTTCCCCTTCGGCTCAGACGGCAACTTCTCCAACGAAGCTTTGATTCAGACGATCAACGTAGATTTGGCGAATGATCTGGGGAATTTGGTCAGCCGCACTACCGCCATGGTGAGCCGGTATTTCGCAGGTGCTTTGCCGGTCGGGTGCGGGCCCACGGAACAGGAGCTGTGCGGCACGGCAGAAGAGCGGAGCGGGGAAGAGGGACCTGTTTCCTCTGATTGGGAGCTGATAACGGCAGCAAGGAATCTCCGAGACGCGTATGAGAAACAAATGGAGCAATTCCAGTTCCAGAATGCCCTGGAGGCGGTATGGAAAGTCATTCAGAGAGCCAACAAATATATCGACGAGAATACACCTTGGGCCCTTGCGAAGAATATGCAGGAAAATGGCGCCCGACTGGCCCATGTATTGTATAATCTTCTGGAGACCACAAGGATTTGTGCTGTGCTTTTAACGCCTTTTATGCCGGAGAGTATGGACAAGCTGTTCCAGCAGATAGGAGCCGAGAAAGCCTGTCAGAGCTGGGACAGCGCGGCAGTCTGGGGCTCTCTGCCGGAAACAGCAGCGCCTAAAAAAGGGGAGAACCTTTTCCCGCGGATAGATATGGACAAAGCCCTGGCTGAATTGGAGAAAACCCAGGAGGAGATGCTCCAGCCGGCGGCACCAGCCGTGGAACTGGAGCCTCAGGCGACAGAATTTGTGGATTTCGATACATTCAGCAGGAGTGATTTCCGGGCGGTTAAAGTGAAGAACTGTGAGCCGGTAAAAAAGAGCAAAAAACTTCTGCGTTTTACCCTGGACGATGGGACAGGCAGGCCCAGGCAGATCCTCTCCGGAATTGCCAAATGGTATGCACCGGAAGAATTAATTGGGAAAACGCTGGTGGCGATCGTGAATCTGCCTCCCCGGGAGATGATGGGCCTTCAGTCAGAGGGCATGCTGATCTCCGCCGTGCACAGGGAAAAGGGGGAGGAGAAGCTGCATCTTCTGATTGTTTCCGATGATATCCCCGCAGGGGCAAAATTGTGCTGAGAAGAAAGGCCTCCAGCCAGGTGCGAGCAACCGGGGGAGGGTAGGCCGGGTAAACGCCAAGGGAAACGACTGCCATGCCTGATTGCTGTGATGGCTGCAGGTATGTGGGAGTATAAAGAAATAAGGAGGAGCCTGATATGGATAAGGAAAAAATTACGGATAAGGACTTTGTCTTTTCCGCAGCGGAATTACACCCCGGATGCGATATCTACCTGAAAGGGGATCCTTTTACACAGGCCACGGTAGAAGATGAAACGCATGTACGCTACCAGGGTGAAATTTACACCTTGTGTTCCCTGACGAAGAAATTGCTGCATTCCACAGAGGCTGTCTCTGGCATAGAGAATTGGTGTTATCGGGGAAACACCCTGTCGTATCTTGCCAATCATCCCAGTATGTTCAGGGGGTTAATATTCTAATCAGAAGCTGGCGGAATGCTGCGTGGATTCCGGAGCGAGCGAGTTG
>CAZGAM010000010.1:14460-24893 GCA_964523685.1 uncultured Oscillospiraceae bacterium
GCAGCCATGCGAGCGCAAGTGCAGGCGGCAGACTCTATTGCGATTGGAGAAACTCATTATGTTTTGAGCCGTAAAGCCGTGAGGCTTGCGGCTCAAAACATAAAACTTTTTCCCGATGGGAGAGAGCGGTGGCATGCTGTGTGATGCTGCTGGGAAGAGAGAAACACTATATTCAAAAAGCAAGAGTCCTGCAGGGAAAGAGGCGCTGTTTTGTAGAGACTTACAAGGGACAGGCTCCCACCGTCTAAGTTTCCCATAGAGGCGGGGACTTCCGCCTCAAAGATACTAAAGTATAGGGAACAGGCTAACCCCGTGTGTCCTGCGGTTCTGTTTATGGAACGTTGCGCTAAGAGCAAACAAATGCCCTTGTTTCTTATGATGTCTGTGTCGTGCGTTTTTCCGCAGATGGGACATGTCCACTTGCGGACGCTGTTAGGAGCAAGAATTTATTTACCTTGGTCAGCTGTTTTCCTTCGGTTTCCGGTTTGTACTTGAGAAAACGGAAAACGTGGAAATATGATCCAGCCGTTCTCTGCTGCGAATTTACCGAAATTCAGACTTTGAGGCATTGCTTTCTTCATAAGTTTGGATTTTATTTTCAAGTATTTTGTTATATATAAATCTGGCGCATCCCCAATATTTTTCCAGAAATATACGCAGTAAGGCGTTCGGTTCAATTCGATATTTGAAAGCAGTGTTCAACGTTTTTCAGGCATGCTTTCGATATATTTCTTTATGATCTCAATAGGGAATACCCCTGTTGACTGCAGGCAGAAACGCAAGCTCCAGACCGGTTCTTTCCATAGCTGTTGACGTATTTGAGAAGTCTGCTGCCTGCACTTTAGATAAGCGTTAATGTTTGAATAATATGGGCACGTGATCTTGATCATGATTCCATTCTTGTAATATGTTTTAGTACAATCCGATAGCATATTGTCAAACACTTTTCTTCAATATTTTATGACTAATATGAGTGATAGTGTAATAGAATGAATGTTTATTGTTGTCTAATTCCATTGTATTTCAGTATCCATATTTCCAAAGAATACATTATACGTTGGATTTAGGCTCATTAAGAATCATGCAATTCCTCCTGCTGCTTCAGAAGTGAGGGAATCCTTGCCTATGTTTGTGTGAAATACCAGATAGAGAAGAGACGGCATAGATGAAGAATTTGAGAAATATTGCTCTCATTGCCCATGTAGATCACGGCAAGACAACCCTGGTGGATGCTATGCTCCGCCAGTCAGGTGCTTTTCGACAGAACCAGCAGGTCCAGGATAGAATTATGGACTCAGGAGATCTGGAGCGTGAGCGCGGCATTACGATTCTTGCCAAAAATACGGCTATTCACTATAAGGATACTAAAATCAACATTGTGGATACCCCGGGACACGCGGATTTTGGCGGTGAGGTAGAGCGTATTCTGAAGATGGTCAACGGCGTACTCCTGTTGGTAGACGCAGCGGAGGGTCCAATGCCCCAGACACGGTTCGTTTTGGAACACGCCCTGCAACTGGGGCACAAGGTGATTGTGGTGGTCAATAAAATTGATCGGCCGGACCAGCGGATCTATGAGGTGATCGATGAGATTTTAGAACTGCTGATGGATTTGGGCTGTTCCGATGAGCAGCTTGACTCGCCCATGCTCTTTGCCTCGGCCCGGCAGGGAACCTGTTCCGTAAGCCCGGATGAACCGGGTACGGATCTGACCCCTCTTTTTGAGGCAATCGTCCAGTATATTCCGGCTCCGCAGCAGCGCCTGGATGAGCCGTTCCAGATGCTGGTCAGTTCCCTGGATTACAATGAGTATGTGGGCCGAATTGCCATAGGCAGAGTGGAACGCGGTTGTGTCCGTCAGAATGAGGAGATTGTGGTTTGTGATTATCACCATGACAGGCCTTTGCGCAGAGCGAAGGCGGTGAGCATGTATGAATTCGAGCCACTGGGCCGCCAGCCGGTGACGGCAGCGGAAGCCGGGAGCATTATTGCCATGAGCGGCATCGGGGATGTGACCATTGGGGACACCATCTGTGCCGTGGATACCCCGGAGCCGCTGCCCTTCGTGAAAATTTCCGATCCAACCATCGAAATGACGTTTTCCGTCAATGACAGCCCCTTTGCGGGCCGGGAAGGCCGATGGGTTACCAGCCGGAATATTCGCCAGAGGCTGGAGCAGGAGATGCTGAAGGATGTCTCTCTGCATGTGACGGAAACTGACAGTACGGATGCGTTTCGCGTTGCAGGCCGGGGTGAAATGCATCTGTCCATTTTGATTGAGACAATGCGCAGAGAAGGGTACGAGTTCCAGGTTTCTCCGGCTCGGGTCCTCTATAAGGAGATTGACGGGAAAAAATGTGAGCCCATGGAGCGGGTCGTGCTGGATGTGCCGGCAGAGAGCATGGGATCCTGCATGGAGAAACTCGGTCAGCGCAAAGGGGAGTTCATCCAGATGACTCCGGTGGGGTCCCGGGTAAAGCTGGAGTTCCTGGTACCCAGCCGCGGTCTTTTTGGCTATCGCAGTGAGTTTCTGACAGATACCAGGGGAGAGGGAATTATGGCTTCTGTGTTTGACAGCTATGCGCCCCTGAAAGGAGAGGTGAAGCGGCGCAGCACAGGTTCTCTTATTGCCTTTGAAACAGGAGAGGCGGTAGCCTATGGGTTGTGGAACGCCCAGGATCGGGGAGCGCTGTTTATCAGCCCGGGTACAGCTGTGTATGGAGGGATGATCGTCGGGGAAAGTCCGAAAAAAGAGGATATTGTAGTGAATGTGTGCCGTTCCAAGCACCTGACGAATACACGAGCCTCCGGCTCCGACGAGGCATTGCGGCTTATACCGCCGAAGCAGATGAGTCTGGAACAGTGTATGGAATTTCTCGCCGACGATGAACTTCTGGAAGTAACGCCGGAGCACCTGCGGCTGCGCAAGAGTATTCTCAACCATGAGCGGCGCATGAAAAATCAGTTCCGCCACTGAAGAGCCTGCCGACGTGAAAAGTCCGGCGGAAAGCCCGCAAATCACGGGGAACCGGTTCTGTCTGGCAGGCGCCGGCATTCACAGCGGGAGCGAGCCTGTTTCCCCTGCCAGATGGCCCTTGTTTTCTGACGCTGGCGCGGTTTTTTCTTCTCCCGGGGCCCGCCTCTTGTGTTTTCTGCTGTACCGGCGAAGGGGAAAAGCAGTTCAAAGCGCAGAAAAGTGCTCAAAAAGGAAAATAGGTTTTGACAAACAGGCTGTACTGTGTTATATTCATTTTGAACTTGGGAGCCCGCGCACTTGGCAGGGGGTGTATCCCTCTGCTCAGACGCAGGGTTTAGCAAAACCGAAAGGAAGAGTGTACCATGATTACCAAGGAAGAAAAAAGCGCCATAATTGAGGCGAACAAAGTGCATGAGTCAGATACCGGTTCTCCGGAGGTACAGATTGCCATTCTGACAGCCCGTATTAATCAGCTGACGGAGCACCTGAAGACGCACCCAAAAGACAATCACAGCCGCATGGGCCTGTTCAAGATGATCGGCAAGCGCCGCCGGCTGCTGGATTATGTCGCGAAAAACGACATTGAAAGATATCGTGCCATTATTGCCAAGCTGGGCATCCGCAAGTGATTGATCGCTTGTTCTGAGGGGTATGAAGGTTTTTATGGGACAATTTCATGTTGTCCCATTTTTTATTATTAAGGTGCTTTCTGAGACGCACCGGGAAAGAAATGTGAGAGAAAGGTATTATGTATGATCATTAAGCACAAAACATTTGAAAATCAGCGCAGTTGGGAAATAGATTTCTGCGGCCGGCCCCTGAGGTTGGAAGTGGGCCGGATGGCCGAACTGTGCAACGCTTCGGTATTGGCACAGTATGGGCAAACGACGGTTCTGTGCACGGTGACTGCTTCGGCGCGTCCGAAGGACGGTATTGACTACTTCCCCCTGTCCGTGGATTTTAATGAAAAGCTCTATGCGGTAGGACGTATACCCGGTTCTTTTCTGCGCAGAGAAGGCAGACCTTCCCTGCAGGCGGTACTGGCCAGCAGACTGATTGACCGCCCCATGCGGCCTCTGTTTCCCGCGGATTTACGCAACGATGTGGTGATCGCCTGTGAGGTTTTGAATGTGGATAAGGACTGCTCTCCGGAGATTACCGCGATGATCGGTTCGGCGGCAGCCGTGGCGATCTCGGATGTACCCTTTAACGGACCGATCGCCGGCATCGTACTGGGGTGGGATGGAGAGAAGTATCTGTTCAACCCCACGGAGGCGGAGAAAGAAGCAAATCAGATGACCGTCACCGTGGCAGCCACCCACGAGAAAATCGTTATGATCGAGGCGGAAGCCCGGGAAATTTCCAACGAGGTGATGTATGAGGGCATTCTGCAGGCCCATGAAAAACTTCAGGATGTTCTGAATCTCATCGATCAAATGGTGGCAGAGGTAGGCAAACCCAAGTTTGAGTATGAGCATGCCGCCTTCGACGAAGAGCTTTTTGAAATGCTCGTTGCCAATGAATTTGAGGGCATGGAATACTGCATGGACACGGATGACAAGAAGGTCCGTGAGGAGAGAGTCAATGCGTGGATAAACGCCATGCAGGAAAAGTATGGCGAGGACCATCCTGACATGATGCAGTATATGGATGAAATCCTCTACAAGCTGCAGAAGAAAGTGGTGAAGAAGTGGCTGCTGGCCGGGAAACGGGTAGATGGCCGGGCCATGAATGAAATTCGTCCCCTGAATGCGCAGGTGGATGTGATTCCCGGTGTGCACGGCTCCGCCCTCTTTACCAGAGGCCAGACGCAGGTCCTTTCGATCACCACTTTGAATACGCTCTCTGCGGCGCAGCGACAGGATACCATATGGGATGACGGGGATGGAGAGAAGAGATTTATGCATCACTACAACATGCCCAGTTATTCCACCGGTGAGGCGCGGGCCAGCCGTTCTGTGAGCCGCCGGGAACAGGGACATGGCGCTCTGGTCGAGAAAGCCCTGGAGGCAGTGATCCCCAGCAAGGAAGATTTCCCCTATGCGATCCGGGTCGTCAGCGAGGTGCTCAGCTCCAACGGCTCTACTTCCCAGGGGTCTGTCTGCGGTACTACGATGAGTCTGATGGCCGCCGGGGTGCCGATTAAGGCACCAGTTGCCGGCATCAGCTGCGGTCTCATCCAGGATGGTGATGATTTCACTACCTTTATTGATATCCAGGGCGTAGAAGATTTCCATGGGGAGATGGACTTCAAAGTCGCGGGTACGAAGAAGGGCATTACCGCCATTCAAATGGATTTGAAAAATGACGGCTTGAAGCATGAGATTGTGAAGAAGGCGCTGGAGATGACCCGCGAGGCCAGAATTCAGATCCTCGACGAGGTTATGTTGCCAGCGATCCCGGAGCCGCGCCACGAGCTGGCCCCTACGGCGCCGAAAATGATCAAAATGACCATTGATCCGGATAAAATCCGGGACGTCATCGGGTCAGGAGGCAAGGTAATTCAGAAGATCACGGCAGACACCGGCTGCCAGATTGATATTCAGGACGATGGCACGATCTATATTGCCTCCGCGGATATAGAGGCCTGCCGGACCGCAAAGAAGACGATTGATAATATCACCTTCGTGCCGGAGGTCGGGAAACTTTATTACGGACAGTGCGTGCGGATTATCCCGATCGGGGCCTTTATTGAACTGGTCCCCGGAAAGGATGGCATGGTCCACATTAAAGATCTGGAATTCAAACGGACCGAGAAGGTGGAGGATGTGATCAACGTAGGGGACTGGACATGGGTCAAGGTCACGGAGATTGATGACAGAGGCCGGGTCAATTTAAGTCGGAAAGAGGCAATAAAAGAGCGCCGCCAGATGGGCATGCCCATCGATCGGAACGATAACTGAGGCAGAGTTTACCTAAGAATACAGGCGGCACAAAAAGTGCCGCCTGTATTCTTGTCAGAAGAAGAAAAAAGAGAGGCGCGTACGCTGGCTGTCTCATGCAGCTTCTTCAAGAGCTGAACCACCGGCTGATGCCGCCTGGGGGCCCAGACAGCCGCCTGCTCCCGGTATTCTTATGGGATATGGCCAACGCGGGAAGAGGAAACGCTTCACGGCAGGATTACCCGGAGGCCTCCGCACTAGGCGGGGCTCTGTGCATTGGGGGCATTGGGTGTCTGCACGGAGGGGGAGGGCTGAGAGAATTCCACCTTCAGATTTTTCACCAGCGCCTGCGCGCAGCGAAGACCATCGATGGCCGAAGACATAATCCCCCCTGACCAGCCGGCTCCCTCTCCACAGGGATAGAGACCCACCATCCCAGGGGACTGGAGGGTTTGGTCCCTCTCCAGCCGGATTGGGCAGGAGGAGCGGGTTTCCGGTGCCGTGAGGACAGCATCGGGCTGAGCGAAGCCGTGGAGTTTCTGATCCAGCAGGGGAAGTGCCTGTGCAAGTGGTGACCTGATCGCAGGGGGCAGGACCTTGTGCAGATCCACCATGGCAGTTCCAGGCTGGTAGGAGGGAACCACCGATCCTGTCCTGGAAGAGCTGCTGTGGAGAAAGCTGCCTACTGTCTGGATGGGCGCGCGGTACCCGCCCCCGGCTGCTTCGTAGGCAAGGCACTCCAGCTCCTGCTGCCACTGCAGACCGCCGAAAACACCCGGGAAGGGAAAGTCTTCAGGGGCCAAAGCGGTCAGCAGAGCGGCATTGGCATTTTTGCCGTCTCTCCTGGAAGGACTGGCGCCATTGGTGCAGACCATGCCTTCTTCGCTGGCTGCGGGTACGACCTCGCCGCCGGGACACATGCAGAAACTATAGCAGCGTCTGCCGTTTTTCAGCGTAACCGCCAGTGCATAGTCCGCAGGGGGAAGGGCAGGATGACCGGCAAAGGGCCCATATTGTGCGCGGTCAATCTGGGACTGCAGATGTTCTATGCGTACTCCCATGGCAAAGGGCTTAGCACAGATCGGGATCAGAGGGGCGAGCATGCGAAAAGTATCTCTGGCGCTGTGGCCGCAGGCGAGGATGAGATGGGAGCAGGGAAAATCTCCCCGGCTTGTTTCAATTCCGGCGATATGGGCGTGCTGGGTGCGTATGCCTGTGAGGCGCGTGGAAAAGAGGACCTCTCCCCCCAGAGACACAATTCGAAGACGAATATTCTGACATATCCCCGGGAGAAGATCTGTTCCGATATGCGGTTTGGCATCGATGAGAATTTCCCGCGGGGCTCCGGCAAGAACCAGCTGCTCCAGAATCCAGGGAATACGGGGATCTTTGACGCCGGTGGAGAGCTTCCCGTCGGAAAAGGCGCCCGCGCCTCCTTCCCCGAACTGCATGTTGCTCTCCGGATCCAAAATCCCCTCCTGCCGCATGCGTCGCACTTTGTCTGCCCGGCTGGCGGCATCCTCCCCCCGCTCCACTACCAGAGGGTGCAGTCCTGCCATGGCCAGAGACAGGGAGGCAAACATGCCGGCTGGCCCGAATCCAACCACGACAGGCCGATTCTCAGGCAGGACCTGCGCAGCCGGCGGGGTGTAGGAATTGTCCGGTACGGGACAGGCATCCCGGCATTGGGACAGCACAGAAGCCTCATTCTGCACAGCGACATCCAGCGTATAGACAAAATGGACCTGATTTTTGCGGCGCGCATCCACCGCTCGGCGGATGACTTTCACCTGAGAAACTTTTGTTTTGACAAGCTTCTCCGCCTGATCTGTCAGAGCAGTTTCCGGCTGGTCCAGAGACAGGGGGACATTGCGAAGACGGATCATGGCACCTCATCCTGGCTGTTTCCGGCGGAAATGCCTGCCAGGCAGCCGCTTGACCAGGCCCACTGGAGATTATATCCGCCGCAGTCTCCGTCTATGTCGAGCACCTCCCCGCAGGCGTACAGGCCGGGGACCAGCCGGCTCTGCATGGTATGAGGATCAAAAGAGGCCGTTTCTATCCCGCCGGCGGTGATCTGCGCGTCGTCAAAACCAAGCGTTCCCCACAGCGGCAGGTCAAATTGATGCAGTGTTTCCGCCAGCAGGATTAAATCCTGCCGGGAGAGGTCCTTCAGCAGCATTTCGTGGGGAATCTGTGCCCGCTTCAGAACGACCCGTGCGATCGCGTTGTGCAGCGCTCCGCTGAGAATATACACAGCCTGTTCCTGGGGAAAATTCCGCTTTTTCTCTTCCATGTATTGAACTAAAGCTGCTTTGTCCATTTCCGGAATCAGTTGGATAGTGATGGTGCAGTCGTCCCCGGCAAGGGAAGCAGAACGGGATAGATCCAGGGCAGCCGGACCGCTCAGACCGTAGTTGGTAAACTGAATCTCCCCCCGGGAACTGGCAAGAACCGTTTCTCCGCGTTTCAGAGTCAGGATCGCCTGGGTACGGATGCCTTTCATCGCCTGGGTATAGGTGTTGTCTGTTTTGATCTGGACCAGGGCGGGATACAGGTCTGTCCTCTTGTGACCGAGGGACTGGAGCAGATCATAGCCGGAACTGGTTCCTCCCTGGCGGGCCCCGGCGACACCGCCGCAGGCTATAATGACGCGGTCCTGGATGTATTTTTTTCTATCTGCCGTGACAAGGCGAAAGCAGCCGTCCTTTCTCTCTATGCTGACAACAGTCTTGGCGCACAGGACGGTTGCACCATGCTGCTCCAGGGCCAGGCGAAGGACATCGACCACACTGGCGGCGGTATCTGTGATAGGATAAACCCTTCCGGAAGATTCAGTCGTGGTGATCAGACCCAAACCGGAAAACCAGCGCAGGATGGTATCCGGATCAAAACGTTCCAGTGCGGATTGGGCAAACTGCGGGTCCGAACCGTGATAGCGGTTCAAGGCAGTGTGCAGGTTCGTAAGGTTGCAGCGGCCGTTGCCGGTAGCCAGCAATTTGCGCCCTACCCGCTTTTGACTCTCAAAGACAGTGACCTGGTTCGGTCCTTCACAGGCTGATAAGGCGGCAGCCATACCGGAAGCGCCTCCGCCGATGACAGCAATTTTCAAAGTAATCCCTCCTAAGAAAAACGGACGAAGTATTCACCTTCGCCCGTAATATCTGTCAATTTGACGCTGCTCATCATTGATAAGCCAGCGAGCTGCATACAATAGCCGATCATTATAATAGCCGACCCGCTTTCTGTGAAAATACTGTTTAGGGTCATTCAGGAAGTCGGATATTTTTTCTCCACGGACCATATGTCTGGCATCACGCAATATGCGGTTTTCGGTAGAATTTTTCCTTGCCAAGGCAAACGTCACCTTCCTCCTGAAAGACTGAGCAGTTTACAGAAAACAGGGCTGCGGCAGAGTGCAGGATGCCCCTTGGGAAACTTTTTGACAGTATACAACAGAAACACGCATCTTGCAAGCACTTTGCGGGGTTTTACCGGCTGTGCCGTCGGAAAAGGCCGGGGGAAACAGAGCATCTGCGTGTCAGGAGGGCTTGTCAGAGCACATCCAGAAGAACCAGGATGAACAAAACACCGGTGAGCACTAAAGCACTGCCCAGAAGAACGATGCCGGTGTTGACTTTTGTCTTCCCCGCAGAATGGGACTCTTCGATGAGATGCGCCTTTCGCAAAGCCGTGACGATGGGCTTATACAGCAGCAGGGTGAGACCCGCATTGATGGAGCCCTTTACCAGGTTGAAGGGCAGAAAGACGGTAGGCAGCATGCCGGCTACCACCTGACGGGGCACCCCCTGATACAGGGGGGTGACAATGTAATTCCACAGGCACATCATGGCGGCCATGGTGATCACGCCGGTTATGAGACTGGCAACGGCTCCTTTCATACTGTGCGCCTTTTTATAGATGATGGCCGCCGGCACGGCAAAGGAGCAGGTGGATACCACATTCATAAGGAAACCGACGGGTCCCGTGCCGGATACCGTGATCATCTCTACAAAGCTGACAATTACGGAGATGATGACGCTGGCAAGGGGGCCATAGATAAAGCCGCCGATGACCACAATCACATCTTTTGGATCATAACTGAGAATGCCTGCCACAGGCGGGACAATCTGACCGATGAGCATAGCAGCGTAGGCTACCGCACAAAGCATGCCCATCGTGGCTGGGCGGTGGGCACTTTTGGACTTGCTGCGATTGGCAGCAGCAGAACTTACCATGGAAAAAATCCTCCTGAGAATGAACTTGACACCGGGAAGCTCGTGTGCCTTCCAGGTGTCAATAGGAGGTTTCCTTTCCAGGCATGGGCAACCCACTGCCTGGAAACGGCGCCGCTCAACACATCTTCTTCCATCCAGACTTTCACTGTCGGTTCTGGAATTACACCAGATCAGCACACCGGAACAACCAGTAGAAATCCTGTGCGCTCGCAGACTTTACCGCCGATCGGGAATTTCACCCTGCCCTGAAGACATCGTTCGCTTTTCAGTTGCCGGGAACAATATAACACAATTTCCAAGGATATGCAACCCTTTTCCTGCCTGCAAAAAAGAGTG